>JBOFLW010000270.1:0-2106 GCA_051658065.1 Cetobacterium sp. | reverse complement strand
AACTTTTTACCTTTTGTCTTTTTTTATTTTTATATTCGAATTATCAAAAAAGCTAGCAAAATCAAGGTGTATAAACACAAGGGCAACTTTTTTGAAGCCCCTTAAAATCGATTTTACGAGGCCGTTTTTTTCACTTTTTAATTTTTATTATCAATTATATCCTCGGTCATGACCGAGGATATTTAAAACGCTATTATTGAGAGTATTTTCGATTAATTCTCTCTAAAAAATATTAAATTCGACGCCCTAAGTTAAACTTAGACCGTCATTTATTTTTCATTTATAATTTCATCTCGATATTGAATTTTGATTCCCTCGTCTTTGGCTATTTTTGTTAACCTTGCATAAAGAGCTCCACCAGTTAATAATTTTCCTGTCTTAGATAATAATTTTTCTTGTGGTATTTTATCAAGACTAAAAATTTCTGCAGTTATCTCAAAAATTTTATTCTCGTCATTAGAATTCATACTCGTTATAATCTCATATTTATTTTTATTAGCAATATCAAATCCCTTTCTTGCTAGAAAAGTATGCTCGGTTTTTTCTTCTTTTAAAAACTCTTTATATAGTTCTTCATACTCGTTTTCTGTAATTTTAATTTTTTCAATTTCTGTGATTTTAAGCTCTTGATTTTTTTCTAAATCCAATTTATTTTCTTTTAAAATTTCCTCTTGGATAACTTCAGGAACAGCTTTTATAACTAATTTTTTTTCTTTCTGATTCATCCCTGTTTTTATAGATTTTATTAAATAATTTAAAGTTTTTATCTCTTGTTTAATCTCTTTATATGACCAATTTAAACCTTTTATAAGGTCTTTCTCTTCGAACATTTCAACCAATATTTCAATATCATCTATTGTTAACAAAGGTGCAATAAATCTATTCTTCTTTACCTTTTCGATAACTTTATTTAATCCATCTGAAATTTCAATTATATCAATAATTTCAGAATTTTCTTGAGGGACTATTTTTTCCATTTTTCCACTCCAAGTAAATTTTAAACTTGTAATACTTCTACCTATTTTAATCTTTTCTAATTTTAAATTATTAAAATGTTGAGGTAATTCGTTCATTATTGGGTTTAAAACTCTTTCATTTATTTTTCCGAAAGAAAAACCTTTCGGAATCCCTAATATTTCTTTAAATTCATTAATTTGAAATTCTTTAAATTTTACACTTTCCCATTGTTTTAATAGTTTAAACATATTTTTAGAATATGAACTGTTTAAATTTACAAATTCTATTAAATCAAACTTAGTGAAATTTCCTATTAAATTATTTAATAAATAATCAAATTTACTATTAACTTTTATTGTTAAAGTATTATCATTATAATTGCTTGTAAAATTAGTAAATAAAACAAATCTTTCAAAAATATTTGGACTAATCTCAAATTGATAATTTAATTGAGCTAATTTTTTACTTAAATTATCTATATGAGATTTAACTCTTTTAGGATTATTTTCCACTCCAATTAGAAATTTAATATCATTAAAAGATATTTTTATCTCATCAGCTCCCATTTCTTTTAACTTAAAACAAATTGAAAAAAATAAATCTAATTCTTTTGTTGAAAAACTAGCAAGATTAACTTTATTCATATCATTATGATATTTAACAATATCATTCATATTTTCCCTCCGATATTTATTTAATTAAAACTAATTTAACACATAAAAAACCCATTGTCAACAAATCGGGTATTGGCATCAACAATTTGGGTATCGAAATCAACAATTTGGGTATCATAAATCAACAATTTGGGTATCGATTTGTAACAATTTGGGTACTTCAATTCAACAATTTGGGTCTTTATACCCTTCGAAAACACTCTGTAATTGAGGACTTTGAGAGGGTCTAAAGTCTTTAAAGATTATTTAAAGAATAAAAAGATTCTAAAACGCATACGCGAGAAAAACAGAATTTTTTTAAATTTAAACTAAAAAACACAAAATAAAAAAAGCAGAGAAAAACCCCTGCTATCTTTTCAAATTTCTGTCTTCAATCCAAAACTGGATAAATCTTAAAGCTGAATCCAAGTCCTCTTTCAAAAGATCTCCTAAAACTGAAATTCTAAATTTATTCTTGAAATCTTTGTAAAAATTA
>JBOFLW010000269.1:0-1314 GCA_051658065.1 Cetobacterium sp. | reverse complement strand
ACACTATACTTTTTTTAAACATTTATTTTTAATTCGCTGTAATCTTATAGTTATTACTAGGACTCCACAATAAATATTCTGTTACATTTAAATCATTCATAGCTTTTATTTGCTCTCTAATTTCTCTCTCGTTATAAGGGATGTATCCTTTCACCCATTTTGCAGTAAAAGCTTGTATCCAAGGTCTTATAACGGCTGGCGAATCTATGTTTTCATTTCTATTTACAGAATCTTTTACAGAATGATATATTGTTTTATAAGGTTGAGCATCAGGTACAGCTATTCCATATGCACCTTTTCCATAATGGCTCGGATACATCATAGGTGATATATAATCAACTACTTGACTCACAGTTTCCCAATGTTGACCTAACCCCATATCATCATTAAATGTTCCAATTTGACCATAAACATCAGCACTTGTATAACCATTTAAAGCATTAATTCTTTGTTTCGCATATTTTAAATATTTTTGAATAGTTTCTGGTTTAGATTCATTTTTTGTATTTCTGTAATTTAACTTTGCATCTAATTTTCCACCATTTGATGCAGGGAATCTAACATAATCAAATTGTATCTCATTAAATCCAGCTTTTATAGCTTCTTCTGCTACTGCTAAATTATATTCCCATAAATTTCTATCATGTGCTGATACCCAAATAATACCATCACTATTTGTATAAGGTTTACCTGTATCTCTAGATGTTATAACCTTATCTGGATTAGCTTTTGCATAAGTTGGATCTTTAAACGATACTATTCTTGCTATAGAATATATATTATTATCTTTTAATTTTTTCATAAATTCACCTATGTTTTTTATAGGATAATTTTTAGAAACTGGAATTCCAAATTTTTTCGGAGCTTCCATTTCAAAAGATAAAGTTCCATTGTCATCTTTAATATCTATTACAAAGGCATTTATCTCTGTTGTTTTTGCTAAGTTAAGCAGTTTTTCCATTTTTTTACTACTTCCTATAGTATAAATATTCAAATATACTCCTTTTACTTCTACCCTTGGATTATTTTCAAAATTGTTTACACTATATTCTGTTTTAAAATCAATATCTCCCCAATTTTTAGGTAAAATTTCTTTTAAATTTTCGGCTAAATCTACTTTAGATATCCACCCTTTTTTATTTTTAAGGTCTTTTTTATATGATATTTTTAATAAAGATTTCTTTTTTTCTTGTACTGTTATCTCTTTTTCTTCTACTATTTCTATTCTAGTACCTTTTCTTAAAGTGTCTATTCTTTTTTTCTGAAGTTCATCTTCAAAAACAAAAAGTGTTGCATTTTTTATATATTTTGAAT
>JBOFLW010000268.1:0-10510 GCA_051658065.1 Cetobacterium sp. | reverse complement strand
CCAGGAGTTATTTTATCATGAACTTCAATAAATTCAATTATATTGTCTAATATTCTTTTAGGACAAGCAAGTGATATATCTCCTGCTACATAATCCTCAGTTGTTGGAATTATATTTAATCTAGCAATTGATTCATCTGTTGATCTTCTACCAACTTTTAAATCTCCATAAGATTGCATTAATATTTTTCCACCTGTTAACATAGATGACATCTTAGCTATTGCTGTTGCATACTCAAATGGCTGTTTAAATGGTTGTGTAAATGTTTTTGTACAAAGTAAAGCTAAGTTTGTATTTTGTGATTTTTTATCCTTATAAGCATGACCATTTGCTAATACAACATCATCACTGTGTTTTTCAGCTGCTATAAATCCACTTGGATTTGAGCAGAACGTTCTCATTTTATCTCTATATTTTGTTGTATGATAAATCATTTTAGCTTCATAGAAGTTCTCGTTTATATCCTTCATTACTAAATCAGGAATCTCTACTCTAACTCCTAAATCTACAGCACCAGTTTCATAAGATACACCAGATTTTTCACACATACCCATAAGTTTTTGAGCACCACTTCTACCAAGTCCAATTACAACATTGTTTGAATAGTAACTTTCAAGCTCATCTTTTTTATTTTTTACAACTACACCTTTAATAGAGCCATTCTCTATTATTAAATCTTCTGCTGATCTTTCAGTTAAAAATTCCACGCCTTTTTCTAAAAGTTCATTTACTAATTTCGTGTATAACTCTCTTGAACCATCTGTTCCTAAATGCATTGTTGGAGTATCTACTAATTGAACATTATTTTCAATACATCTTTTCTTTATATCTAACATAACTTGATTATATTCTAATCCAGAAGGTTTTTCATCAAATCCAAAATCCTTATAAATACTTGCTACATATTGAATCGTTTCATTAACTAAATTTTTTCCTGTCAATACGTGTACATCTCCACCAACTCTATAGTCCATATTGAATTTAGAGTCTGAAAACGCTCCTGCTCCTGATACACCGTAAATTATTGCACAAGTTGGACACTTTACACAAACACCTAGTTTTTCTTTTGGACAAACTCTTTGTGTTAACATTCTCCCCTTATCTAAAACTAAAACTTTTAAATCTTTATTCTTTTTTATAGCTTCATAAGCACCAAAAACTCCTGCTTGTCCGCCACCTAAAAATATAATATCGTACATTTTTCCTCCGTTTATTACTGTCTATTCCAATTGATTTTTTCTATATATATATCTTCTGGTAAATTTGGATGAATCTCACCGGTTTTTTCAGAATAATTATAATTCCAGCCACCCTTTTTACTCGCTTTTTCAAAATTTTGAGTATCAAAGACTTCATTGGAAGCAATTATTGAATTGCTTCCATATGTTTTTGCCAAAGTTTTTCTTCCATATATCTCTGCAAATGAGATTTTGTTTCCATCATCATCTATATAATCTAAAATATGTAAATTTGAAGTTGCTCCATCTTTTATCAAATTTGGGTAAGTACCTGTCTTTTGATAATATTTTTCTAAAGCTACTCTTAACTCTTTTGTACTTCTTACAGTTTCATCTATTTTATAAGTACCAGTTAAATCATCTATCCCTCTCATTGCTAAATAGATAAATAATACTGTTACTCCTATATTTATAATCCAATTTAAAGTGGTTATTCTTCCATCTTTTTCCATAATCTATAACCTCTTATTATGTTTTATGATCTCTTAGGTTTTATAAAAGCATTTCTTACTATTATATCTCCACCTTTAGGTGATGTTACCTCTACATATAGAGGTCCTCTTTTTACAGAAAGCCATCCCAATCCTTTAAATACTAACTCTTCACCAGTTTCAACAGTATATATTTCAACATCCTTTTCTAATGCATTGAATTCATCTCTACAACTATCACATGGTGGTGTTATAAAATCTGCTCCATTCATTAACTCGGCTGCTTTTTCAATATTTGTTTCGTGGAAAGTTACATCTTTAGAAGCATATAAAGAGAATATTGGTTTTAAATCATCATTATTTAAAACTGTCATTTGAATCATTCCACCAATTAATATTACTCTATTTTTTTCAACTTTATATGTTTTTCTAGAAATTTCATTTGCTGGAATTATATTTTGATTACATTCTTGACATACGAAGTCTGAGAATCTACCTTCTGGTATTAATCCAGGTGTATCTATTAAAGTTATTTTAGAGAATGGAATCTCTGTTTTTATGCTCTTTAATGTTGTTCCTGGGAATTTTGAAACTGTTACTCTTTTAGCTCCTATTAGCTTATTGATAATGCTTGATTTACCAACATTTGTAACTCCTAGAACTAATGCAGTTGCTCCATTTGGATAGAAATGTTTTATTTTTTTAAATATTCCATTTATTCCATATCCATTTTTTGAACTAACTATAGCTATATCTAATGGTGCAATCCCTTCTTCAGCTAATCTTCCTTTTACCCAATCAGCAACTTCAGAAGGATGCTTATCATCTGGGATTAAATCTAATTTATTGATTACAATAATAGATTCCATCTCTCTTAAGATATCTAAAATATCATCATCAAATGAACCTTCAAAATCAATTATATCAAAAACTGGTATAGCTACATCTGCCTCTGATAAACTTTTTTTAACTTCATTTCTATAATCCTCTTTTGTCATTTTTATAGGTATGTATTGTCCATAATTTTTTATTTTAAAACATCTTTGACAAAGTAATTCTTTACTACCGCTCTCTAAAACTGATTTAGGTAAAAATCCATTTGAACTCGAGTTTTCTCCTTGAAGTTCAATTCCACAACCTATACATTTTTTTGTCATAAAATCTCCTTTGATTATATTATAAATTTTTTTTCTTTTTCTTTTCTAAAGCTTCTATATATATTTTTGTTGATTCTAAATTTGTATGCCCTAATAATTTTTGTAGTTCAACTATTGTCATACCATTTTCTAGCATATGAACAGCAAAAGTGTGCCTAAATGAGTGTGGACTTATCTCTTTTGTTATTCCACCTTTTATAGCATATCTATCTATTAGTCTTCTTAAAGAACGATCCGTTAATCTCCCTGCAGATCCATTAACAAAAAGAATATCTTTTTTATATCTTTCGCCTAATTTTTCTTTTTTTGCTAAAATATACCTTTTATAAAACTCTTTCGTTCTTTCACTAAAAAATACTGTTCTATATTTTTTGAAACTAGTTACAACAACTTCTCTATTATCACAATCAAAAACATCTTCACCTAATCCTAAAAGCTCTTGTGATGTTATTCCACTTGAATAAAGTAATTCAATAATTAACCTATCTCTCAAGCTATGATGATTTTTAAGTTCAATTGTTTTTCTTAGAGTTTTTATCTCTTCTAAACTCAAAACCTCTGGAATACCCCTATCATAACTAGGTGCTACTATTAATTGAGCTGGATTACTTTTTATTTTATCAATATCTTTTAAATATTTAAAAAATGATTTTAATGAAGAGATTTTTCTGTTTATAGATCTTTTTCCTATATTATCACTCTGAAGTTCTATTAAGAATTCACGAAAATTAAATCCATCAATATCAGAAATTTTTTCTAAGTCTTCACATTTTTTTATATAATCATTAAATCTATATAAATCTATCTTTAAAGATTTTATTGTATTTAGACTCTTTCCTTTTCCAAACTCACAGTGATATAAAAATTCTTTTATATTAACTATCAAATCAAGAGTACCCATCCAAACTCCTTTTATTTCTCTTCTTTTAACTTTTCTTCTAAATAATCTAAAGCTATTGCAGATATTTTGTTATATTTTTCTTTTTTATCTCTTATTCTTTCTTCTAAAGATTTTATAACCCCAAAGTTTGGTCCCATTGGTTGGAAATTCTTTTTTTCCTCTGTTATATATTTTATAATAGCTCCTATAGAACTTCTATCATCTAAGATTAATGGTTGTTTACCATCCATTTTTCTTAATATATTTGTAGCTGCCATCAATCCTGTTGCAACTGCACAAACATATCCCTCTCCACCTGTTATTTGTCCTGCAAAGTATATATTATCATTAGACTTTAAATTCAGTGCTGGTGTTAATAATTTTGTTGAATTAATAAATGTATTTCTATGCATTACTCCATATCTAACAAATTCAGCATTTTCTAAACCTGGTATCATTGAGAAAACTCTTTTTTGTTCTCCCCATTTTAAATTTGTTTGGAACCCTACAAGATTGTATAACTTTCCATCTTTATCATCTTGTCTTAATTGAACAACAGCAAACTCCTCTTTTCCTGTTCTTGGATTTGTTAATCCTTTTGGCTTTAATGGACCAAATAGTAATGTTTTAAATCCTCTTTGAGCAATTCTTTCAACTGGCATACAAGCTTCAAATAATTTTTCCTCTTCGAATTTTTTCATAGGTGCTCTTTCAGCTCCAACTAAAGCTTCGTAGAATGCTTCGTATTGCTCTTTATTCATAGGGCAGTTTATATACTCTCCCTCTCCTTTATCATATCTTGATTGGTAGAATACCTTTTCTTGGTCAATTGATTCTAATGTTACAATTGGTGCTGCTGCATCATAGAAATAAAGATATTCTTGCTCTAAAATTTCTGATATATTTTTTGAAAGATTATCAGAAGTTAAAGGTCCACTCGCTACAATAACAATCTTATCTTTTGGTATCTCTTTTAACTCTTCATTGATAATTTCTATATTTTCCATAGAATGTAATATCTCTGTTATTCTTTCAGAAAAACCTTCTCTATCAACAGCTAATGCTTGTCCTGCAGGAACTTTTGTTTCATCTGCAATCTCTATAAGTAAAGATCCCATTCTTCTTAACTCTTCTTTCATCAATCCAGAAGCATTTCCTAAATGATCTCCTCCTAATGAATTACTACAAACTAACTCTGCAAATTTTTCACTTTTATGAGCTTCAGTTGATACTTTTGGTCTCATTTCATATAATTTAACTTTTACACCAGCTTTTGCTAATTGATAAGCTGCTTCTGAACCAGCTAATCCAGCTCCTATTACTACTACTTCTTTATTTATCATATATTCTCCTTTTATACACATACAAAATTCTCGCCTAAAAAGGCGAGTTCTTTGCTGATTACTCTTTTTTATCTTTTTCTAATTTTTTTATATTTTTACAATCTGGATATCCTGTACAAGCTAAGAATTTACCCCATCTACCTCTTCCTATCTTAAATGGTTTTCCACACTTTTCACAATTCCCTGCATTTTTCAGAATCTCTTCCTCTTCTTTTTGAATTCCATCCATTATCCATTTTAATTGAACTATTCCATCAACTTCTTCTATAGAACCATTCATTAATAATTTTTTTACCTCTCCTGGTAAAGAAACTCTTTCATTATCTTCTTTGAAATTTTGACTTTCTAAATAACTTCCAAATCTTCCTAATTTTAAAAGAAGTTTAGTTCCATTTTCTAAGCAAACATCTGTCATTTTTCCTTGTTTAACTCTTAGTTGCTCTTCTAAAACCTCTTTTACTGTTATATCTCCAGCTTTAATATCTTCTAATGAGATATCTAAACCTTTTAAAGAGTACTTTTCTTTACACTCTTCATCTGTACAACATAAGTATCTTCCAAATCTTCCATTCTTCATAATCATATTTCCTTTTCCACAAGGACAAGGAACATCTGAAGTTATAATTCTACTTGATTCTTCTTCAACTTTAGCTTTATAAAGTTCTAAGTCTTTAGAAAGTTTTGAATAAAAATCTTCTAAGATTTCTACCCAATTTTTTTGCCCCTCTTCTACAGAATCTAATCCATCTTCTAAAGAAGCAGTAAATTTAACATCCATTATCTCTTTAAAGTTTGTTTCTAAAATAGATTTTATTTCATATCCTAACTCTGTTGGAACAAAACTTTTACCTTCCAGAATAACGTATTCTCTCTTTTTTAATGTTTCAATTATTGCTGCATAAGTTGAAGGTCTTCCTATTCCGTCTGCCTCTAATTTTTTTACTAAAGATGATTCAGTTAATCTAGCTGGTGGTTTTGTCCAATCTTCTTTGATATTTAATTTATTTAACTCTAAATAATCTCCCTCATTTATAATTGGGAATTGTCCTAATGGCAAGTCCTCTTCATCTTTAAAGACTTTATAATAACCATCAAAAATTATTTTATTTAAAGTTCCTCTAAATTGATAAGCACCATTCTGAAGAATTATTTCAAACTGTTCATACTCCATAGGAGCTAACTGTGAAATCATGAATCTATCCCAAATAAGTTTATATAACTTATATTGATCTGGTGTTAAATCTTTTTTTATCTCATCAGGAACTAAATATATCTCTGTAGGTCTAACAGCTTCATGGGCATCTTGTATTTTTTCATCTTTTTTCTTTTTAATAACCTCTTTGCCTAAATACTCTTTACCGAAATTTTCTGTTATATAACTTTTAGCCATACCTTTAGCTTCTTCAGAAATTCTTGTTGAATCTGTTCTCATATAAGTTATTAATCCTTTTTGAGTTCCATTAATACTGATACCCTCGTATAAACTTTGAGCTACAGACATAGTTTTTGAAGCTGAAAATCCAATATATGATGATGATAATTGCTGTAATGTACTTGTTTTTAATGGTAATGGTGGATTTTTAGATTTTTTGCTTACTTTAGAATTTATAACTTCATATTCTGAATTCAAAGTTAATTTAACATTTTGAACAACAGTTTCATCTGTTATTCTTTCAAATCTTTTTCCCTCTACTTTATAAAGTGAAAGATTCATGTTATTTTGAAATTCTCCCTTTATATCCCAGAATTTTTCAGGTATAAACTTTTTTATTTTATCTTCTAAATCACAAACTAGCTTTAAAGCTACTGATTGAACTCTTCCAGCACTTGTATTTGAAGAGATAGCTTTCCATAAAAGCGGACTTATCTCATAACCAACCAATCTATCTAAAATTCTTCTAGCCTGTTGAGCATTAACTCTATTTATATCAACTTTTCTAGGATTTTTTATAGCTTCTCTTATTGCAACATTTGTTATTTCATTAAACTCTATTCTATTTGCTTCGTTTTCATCTAATTTTAGGGTCTGTGCTAAATGCCAAGCAATTGCTTCTCCCTCTCTATCTGGATCGGATGCTAAATAAATCTTATTTGATTTTTTTGCTAAATCTTTTAAGGTCTTTATTATGTCACCTTTTCCTCTAATTGTAGAATAACTAGGTTTAAATCCAGCCTCTACATCTACTCCAATTTTACTTTTTGGCAAATCTCTTACATGTCCAAAAGAAGCTGTAACATGAAAATTATTCCCCAATATTTTTTCAATTGTTTTTGCTTTTGCAGGAGACTCTACTATTACTAAGTTTTTTTTCGCCACTATTTTCACCCCTAAAATTTTCTCTATATACATTATTCGCTCTTAATTATATTAGAAAACGATAAAAAAATCAACTAAGGTCATGAAGTTTCCCATTTATAAACGTCGTCTATAGTTTCCTGCAGGTAAACTTTGAATGTAACCTTCTATTTCTAACTCCATTAAATTACTGAGTAGTTCACTAATATTACAACCTAATTCCTTCTTTATTTCTTCTAAATGCATTTTCGTTTTTAATACAGTGTATATTTTTAATTTTATTCCTGTTAATCTATTAAGCTCTTCACCACTTTGACTTTTTTTGCTCCAATTATACTCCTTTAAAATATCCTCACCTGTTGTTATTAGTTTTGCATGAGATTTTTTTATTAACTCATTGCACCCTTGAGAAAGAGGATAAGTTATATCACCTGGTATTGCAAAAACATCCCTGCCCTCTTCTAAAGCTTGATTTGCTGTTATCAAACTTCCACCTTTCATAGAGCTCTCTATTACAATAGTACCCTTCGTTAATCCTGCTATTATTCTATTTCTAACTGGAAATTTTTCAGGTGTTGGTTCTGAATTTAATGAAAATTCAGAAATCACTAGTCCATTTTTTTCTATCTCTTTTCTTAATTTAATATTAGTTCTTGGGTAATTAATATTTATTCCACAACCTAAAACTGCTACTGTTTTACCTTTTAATCTCAAAGTCTCACCATGAGCCAACGAGTCTATTCCTAAAGCTAGCCCACTTACTACTACAACATCTCCATCTACTAAATCTTTTACTACCGATTGACAACCGAGTTCACCGTATTTTGTAGAACGTCTTGTTCCTATAACTGAAATCATTCTCTCTTTATTTAAAAGTTCTATATCCCCTTTATAAAAAAGAAAAAGTGGAGGTTTAGCTATGTTTTTTAAATTTTCAGGATATCTAAAATCGTTCATATCAATTAAACCTATTTTATTACTCTCTAAAAAATTTACAATATCCAAATATTGGTCATTATCAATTGATTTCATTACTAGTTCTGTATCTTCATGAGTGAAATTTAATATATTTTTAAGTTCATCTAGATTAGTAAAAATTTCTTTATATCTTTCATAATTGTTCATCAAAGCTCTAATCTTACTACTTTTTAATCCTACTAATTTCAAACGATACCATTCCATAAAAAAACCTCTTTCTTATTTAGAATATGTTGATGTTAGCATATTGCTTATCTCTTTTGATCCTGGATATAATCTTCTTCCCTCTTGAAGAATCTCTCTAGCTCTGTCTGTATTTTTTTCTGCTAAATAAACATCTGCTAATGCTAAAAAACCTTCTATACTCTGAGTATAATTCATATAAATTTCAAAATCATCAATAGCTTTATTATACCTTCCTAAATTTCTATATGCAAGACCTCTTCCTAAATAGGCTTCTCTCATGCTTGGTTCAATTGAGATAGCTACACTATAAAAATCTACTGCTTTATTATATTCACCAATAAATCTGTAACTTGTTGCTGCTCCAAATAAATTTCTTGAACTGTCTATATTACTACTAAAAATTTGAGCTGCTCTTTCATATTTATTATTTCTAAAATATTGGTCACCTAAGTAGAATACTCTATTCTCGTCACTGTTTATCGACACTAAATAATCTTTAAAAATTTTCTCATAATCTTTTATTAAAACTGCTGCTTTATCTCTATCATTTTCTCTTGAAATTTGATTTTCCAAGTTTCGAATTTGTGATGGTCTTTCATCTCCTAAAGATATCAAATTCAAAACTATAAAAAATATTCCTATTATTTTTTTCATTTAAAAAATCTCCTTCACTTCACTAATTATTTTTCCAAACTCTAAAGTTGTTTCTAATTTATCTCCTACTTTTACTTCAGAACTATTCTTTATTACGAAAGTATTCTTTTTAGTTATACTATATCCTCTTTTTAAAGTTCCTAAAGGATTTAATCCTATTATTTTTTGAATTCTAATCTCTAATTCATGATTTTTAATCTTCAAATTTCTTTTTAAACTTTCTTTTATTTTATCCTCTTTTAGAATTAAAATTCTATTTTTTTCTTCAATTAATTTAGAAAAGTTTTTAATAGAATAACTATTTTCTATTTTTAATAATTCATCTCGATTTTTAGATATTATTCTATTTATCGAACTTTTTAATCTTGCCTCTTTTTCCGACAATCTATTTTCTATCTCTGATTTTACAGGAATTGCTATCTCTATTGCTTGAGTAGGAGTTGAGGCTCTTACATCTGCTACTAAATCTGAAAGCAGATTATCAATTTCATGTCCTACTGCTGAAATAATAGGCTTCTCACTCTGTGAAAAAGCTCTCGCTACTTCTTCCTCGTTGAATGCCCATAAATCTTCAACACTTCCTCCACCACGTCCAGCTATTATTAAATCTATCTCTTCAATTTTATTTAATGTCTCTATACCTTTTACAATCTCCTCTTTTGCACCTAATCCTTGAACTTTCGCTGAGTAGATATAGATATCTATATTTTTATATCTTTTTCTAGTCGTATTTATTATATCATGAAAAGCTGCTCCTGTATAAGCTGTTACTACTCCTATAGATGTTGGATATTTCGGTAGATTTTTTTTAAACAGTTCAGAGAATAATCCCTCTTTTTCTAATTTTATTTTTAATTTTTCTAATTTCTCATACATCTCTCCAAGTTTATCTTCTTTTTGAATATGCCTTATAAGAATTTGAAAATCTCCTCTCGTTTCATAAAACCCTACATCTCCAAATACTTTTACAGAATCTCCCTCTTTCAAATTTTCAGATATTTTTTTAAATTTATAATTAAATGCAGCACATTTTATTTGACTCATTTTGTCTTTTAATGTGAAATATAAATGCCCACTTTTATAATAAGTTACACCTGATAACTCTCCCTCTAAAAAAAATTCTCTAAAATTTGGATTTTCATCAATATTATATTTTACCATTTTATTAAATTCTGTAACACTATAAATTTTATCTTCCATTTAACACTCCTATAGCTCTAGTAATATAAGTTTTAATCTATTCATCTCATCTCTTTTTTCTATAGCTTTTTCAAAATTTAGCTCTTCTGATAATTTTTTTATCTCTTTTAATAATAGCTGAATCTCTTTTTCAATCTCTTGTTTACT
>JBOFLW010000267.1:0-1142 GCA_051658065.1 Cetobacterium sp. | reverse complement strand
CGTAATCATGTTAATGCCTAAAAGAACAAAACATAAAAAAATGTTTAGAGGAAGAATGAAGGGTACAGCTCAAAGAGGTAACACTGTTGCTTTCGGAGATTACGGATTACAAGCCCTTGAACCTGCTTGGATAACAAATAGACAGATTGAATCTTGTAGAGTTGCAATCAACAGAACATTCAAAAGAGAAGGTAAAATTTTCATTAGAATATTCCCAGATAAGCCAATTACTGCTAGACCAGCTGGAGTTAGAATGGGTAAGGGTAAAGGAAACGTAGAAGGTTGGGTATCAGTAGTAAAACCTGGAAGAATAATGTTCGAGGTATCTGGTGTTACTGAAGAAAAAGCAATGGCAGCTTTAAGAAAAGCTACTATGAAACTTCCAATCAGATGTAAGATTGTAAAAAGAGAGAACGGTGGTGAGAACTAATGAGAACTAAGGAAATAAGAGAAATATCTACTGAAGACTTAGTAGTAAAGTGTAGAGAGCTAAAGGAAGAATTATTCAACCTAAAGTTCCAACTATCATTAGGACAAGTAACTAACACTGCTAAGATAAGAGAAGTAAGAAGAGAGATCGCAAGAATAAACACTATATTAAACGAAAGATAATTAAATCTATTGTTAAAAATGTAGATTCTTAAGAAGAGGAGGTCAAAATCTTGAGAAACGAGAGAAAAGTAAGAGAAGGTATTGTTGTTTCAGATAAAATGGACAAAACAATAGTTGTTGCTATCGAAACAATGACATTACACCCAATCTACAAAAAAAGAGTTAAGAAGACTATGAAATTCAAATCACACGATGAGAATAACGTAGCTCAAACTGGAGATAAAGTAAGAATCATGGAAACTAGACCATTATCGAGAGATAAAAGATGGAGACTAGTTGATATTATAGAGAAAGCTAAATAATAATCCAAATTATTGTTGAGAGGAGGATAATTTAATGGTACAACAACAAACTATCCTTAATGTTGCTGATAACTCTGGAGCTAAAAAACTTATGGTAATAAGAGTTCTAGGTGGATCTAGAAGAAGATTCGGTAGAATCGGTGACATTGTTGTGGCATCAGTTAAGGAAGCAATACCTGGTGGAAACGTTAAAAAAGGAGACGTAGTAAAGGCAGTTATTGTTAGAAC
>JBOFLW010000266.1:0-1215 GCA_051658065.1 Cetobacterium sp. | reverse complement strand
TAGTTTTAGGTTCAATTCCATTTAATAAATTGTATTTTTTTTGTTTTCTTCTTCTTCTATTTGTTTCATCTATTGCATATTTCATTGAATCTGTAATTTTATCACCATATAATATAACTCTACCATTAACATTTCTAGCTGCTCTACCTATTGTCTGAACAAGAGATCTCTTACTTCTTAAAAACCCCTCTTTATCCGCTTCTAATATCGCTACCAATGAAACTTCTGGTATATCCAATCCCTCTCTTAATAAATTTATACCAACCAAAACATCAAATTCACCTTTTCTTAATCCTTTGATAATTTCAATTCTTTCTAATGTTTCGATTTCAGAATGCATATATTTAACTTTTATACCCAGATTACTATAATATTCAGCTAATTCTTCTGCCATTTTTTTTGTTAATGTTGTTACAAGAACTCTTTCTTTTTTTAGAACATTTTTCCTTATTTCATCTAATAAATCATCCACTTGGTTCTCGGTTTTTTTTACTTTTATTTCTGGTTCTAAAATTCCTGTTGGTCTAACCAATTGTTCAGCTATATTTTCCTCTGATTTTTCAATTTCAAAATCTCCAGGTGTAGCTGAAATAAATATTGTTTGCTTACAATTTTCTCTAAACTCTTCAAATGTTAATGGTCTATTATCTAAAGCTGATTTCACTCTAAAACCATTTTCTACAAGAGATGTTTTTCTAGATTTATCACCATTATACATACCTCGAATTTGAGGTACCCCTATATGAGATTCATCTATATAAACTACAAAGTCATCCCCAAAATAATCCATCAATGTATCTGGTTTATCACCTGGTTTCTTTTTAGTCAAATACCTTGAATAGTTTTCTATTCCCTTACAATACCCAATCTCTCTTATCATCTCTAAATCATACTCTGTTCTCTGCTTCAATCTTTGTGCTTCCAATAGTTTACCTTTTTCTTCAAAATCTTTTATCTCTATTTTTAAATCTTTTTTTATACTTTGAACAATCTCCTCTTGCTCCGACTCCTCTGTTACATAATGGGTTGCTGGCGAAATGGCTATTCGTTCTATTTTCTTTTTTATTTTTTGACCAGTTAGAGTGTTTATCTCAGATATTTCCTCTATATCCTCACCCCAAAATTCTATTCTATAGCCTGTTTCAGCGTAAGATGGGTATATATCTATTACATCACCCTTAACTCTAAATTTACCTCTTTCAAAACTAGTATCGT
>JBOFLW010000265.1:0-5067 GCA_051658065.1 Cetobacterium sp. | reverse complement strand
TCTCTAATTCATTTTTTTGATTTTCTAGTTTTTCAATATCTTCTTCTAATTTTTTACATTTTTTTTCTAAATTAGTTATCTTATTTCTGTTTCTTTTTTGTTCTTCATAATTTAAACCAGATGTTTCATCTTTTTGTTTGTTTGTATCTTTTTGAGAAATATAACTTTCATAATCTCCTTTAAACAAATTAGCTCCATCTTTATTAACTTCATATATACTTTTTACAGTTGTTTCTAAAAAATATCTATCATGAGAAACAACTATAATTGTTCCATCATAATCCTCTAAAGCTTCTTCTAATATCTCTCTAGAATAAATATCCAAATGATTTGTTGGCTCATCTAGTATTAAAAAGTTAGGTTTAGAAAGTATTAACTTCATAAAAGCAACTCTTGCTTTTTCACCACCAGAAAGAGATTTTATTTTTTTATCTACATCATCAGATGTGAATAAAAATCCACCAGCCATAGTTCTAGCTTCTTCTTGGCTTAGCTTAAAATTAGAAAGTAATTCTTCCAGTATTGAATTTTCCATTTTTAAACCTTGGTGATTTTGGTCATAGTAACCTATCTTAACTCTTTCTCCTACTTTAACCAAACCACTTTTAGGATTTTCAAATTTATTAATGATTTTTAAAATTGTAGATTTTCCAACACCATTTTTTCCTATTATGCCAACTCTATCTCCACGATATATAGTTAAATCCAAATCTTTAAATAATTTTTTATCTCCATAACTCATCTCTAATTTTTTTATTTCTAAAACTTTATCTACACTTGGTGTTTCTACTTCAAATTTTAACTTTATTTTTCTAACACCTATTATTGGATTATCTGATTTTTCCATTCTATCCAACATTTTTTGTCTTCCTCTTGCTTGCTTACATTTTTGTCCTGCTTTATAACGCCTTACAAACTCTTCCATTTTTTTTATTTTATCTTGTTCTTTTTCAAAAGATTTAACTGCACCAGAAAGATAAGCTTCTTTCTGAATAACATAATCTGAAAAATTACCTTTATATGTTTTTAATGTTTTAGCCTCTATTTCAAAAACTCTATTTATAATATTATTTAAAAAATATCTATCGTGTGATATAACAATAAAAGCTTTTGGATAATCTCTTAAAAACTTTTCTAACCACTCTATAGCAACTAAATCTAAATGATTTGTTGGCTCATCCAAGATTAACAGTTCTGGTTCTTCTAATAAAATTTTTCCTAAAGCAACTCTAGACTGTTGTCCTCCTGAAAGATCATTTATTTTATTTTTCCACATATCCTCAGGCACACTAAGTCCTATTAATATTTGTTTTACCTTATATTCTATTGTATAACCATCTTCTTGTTCATACTTGCTACTCAAATCTGCAAGTTCATTCATATGTTTATCAAAATTTTCTATATCTGTAGCTATCAAGTTATTTAAAACTTTTATCCTTTCATAATCTAATTTCAAATTAGAAAATACTCCCATTAATTCATCAAAAATTGTATTTTCTTTATTTAAATTTATATTTTGAGAAAGATAACCTATTTTCAAACTACCTTTTTTAGAAATAGTTCCTCTTTCATTTGTTTCAGGATTTGGATCACTTTCTTCCATTCCCATTAGCATTTTTATTAATGTTGATTTCCCTGCTCCATTAACACCAATAACTCCTATTCTATCTTTTTCATCTATTGAAAACGTAATATTCTTTAATAAAGATTCTCCTGAAAAACCTTTGTATAAATCGTTAACACTTAGTAAAGCCATGATTATCTCCTTCTAAAATAATTTATGCTTTTAATTATATCATAATTTTGAAAAAAAGAATGAATTTTATAAATTCATTCTTTCCGTCAATACTTATTTATTTATAAACTCTCCTGATTTTCCACCTGTTTTTTTATATACTCTTATATTATTTAATATCATACTTTTATCCATAGCTTTGCACATATCATAAATAGTTAATAATGAAGTTGTTACTGCTGTTAAGGCCTCCATTTCAACTCCTGTTTTCCCATATATTTTTACTGTTGCTGTGACTTCTATCAATAATTCACTATCATTAAATTCATAATCAATTTCAACTCCTGTTATAAATAAAGGATGACACATTGGAATTAAATCACTTGTTTTTTTAGCTGACATTATTCCAGCTACTCTAGCAACACCTAAAACATCACCTTTTTTTATTGTCCCTTCTTTTACTTTTAAATAAGTTTCACTGTTCATTGAAATTTGACCTTTTGCTATAGCTAATCTTTCTGTTTCTTTTTTTTGAGTTACATCAACCATTATAGCTTTCCCATCTTCATTAAAATGTGTTAACATCAAGTAACCTCCTATGTATTAATTCACCTGTATTCTTTACTTTTAATATTTCAGCAATTATTTCTAAAGCAATTTCATAAGGACTTCCATCGGAAATTTTTAAACCTATCGGTGAATAAAATTTTTCTTCGGGTATATTTATTTTTTTTTGAAATATTTTATTTTTTATTTCAATTACTTTTTTTTTACTTCCAATCATGCCAATATATTTACTTTTTTTTCTCAATACTGCCCCTAAAGCTTCTTCGTCTGTTATATGCCCTTTTGTAACTATTATAAAATAGGTATTTTCATTTTCAGATAAAGAATTAATTAAATCAGAATATTTTCCTATTTTAATATCAGGATATAAATTTTTGTTTTCTAATCTATCATCTAATATAATTTTTTCAAAATCAGATTTTTGAAGTATTGAATATAAATTTTGACCGATATGACCTGCACCAATAATTACAACTCTATTTTTAGGATTTATTATCTTTATATACCCTTCTAAGCTTCCACCACAACTCATACCTAACTCTGCTTCTTTTACTAAATCATATTCAAAATTAATATTCATATTTTTTTGAAGTGCATCTTTTGCAGCTTCTATAACTTTATATTCAACCAGTCCTCCACCTATTGATCCAATAAAATTATCATTCCAAACTGCCATTAATGAACCCTCTTTTCTAGGAGTAGAACCACTTGATTTTGTTAAAGTTATAAGAGCTACTTTTTCACCTTTTTTTATAATTTCAAATACTTTCTCCAAAGTAGTTAAATCCATCTTTTCCCTCTCTTTTAAACATTTCATTTAAAATTATTTCTAATACAGATCCGCCCAAGCTTCTAGCTTTATCTGATATTGTAAAACAATTTTTATACTCTTCTATCCTTGGATCAATATCAGCTATTTTAAGATTTTTTTTTAGATTATAATTATCTGGAATAATACCTCTTAACAATCCATCTATAGTTGAAATAACTTCAAGATTATCTATATGTCCTATAACTTCACCTTTTTTAACAGTATCACCTATTTTTTTCACACCTTTAAAAAAACCATTTATTTTTGAATATAAAACCCTTTCATTGCTTATTCCACATATTTCTCCTGGAATACCTGTATCTTCTAAAGCTTTTCCATTTTTTATTATTTTTCCTAAATTGTGACCTCTCATTGTTTCTATAACAAAATGAGTATCTACTCCTGCTATAAATCCTGGTCCTAAAGCTATTGTTAAAGATGCCATTTTTATATTAGTTCCTAAATTTTTTTTTGCTAAAATTGCATCAATTAAAATATTAGGTTTCATTTTTTTTATATATTCACCTTCTGAATCTACAATTACAGGAATCTCAAATTTTTTCCAACAATTAATTATTTCATCTTCATTAATAACTTTTTTAGAAATAACATTTTCTATTACTTGTTTTCCACTATATATACATTCTGAAAAGCACACATTTCTTCTAATTGAACTTGGAAATTCTTTTTCTAAAACAAGTAATTTAAATCCACTTTTATGCAATCTGTGAATTACACCTGTTGCTAAATCTCCTCCACCTCTAATAATTATCAACATTTTTATCCATCCTACTTTTGAAAATGTATATTTTTATATTCCCAATAAGATTTTTCTAATTTTTTAGCAATACTACCAAATATTTTAGATGTGTTTTCAATAAAATCTTCATCAACTACTATTCTTTTACCTTCTCTCAATCCAAATATTTTTACAATTTCTCTTTCAATTGATTCAGGTATTTCAGTCATACAATCATGTAAGTAATCATTTCTAATTTTTCTAATAATTCCAACAAAATTTTTCTGATAAGATTCTAAATGAAATAATCCATTCATTTTTTCTTCTATAAAAATAATATAGCTATTTAAATACGACATATTTTTATTTTGTATATCTTCTAATTCTATATTTAAATCATAAGCTATATCTTTTACTATATTTTTTAATAAAACTTCAAATATTGTAAATAAACTTAAAAGATTACTCATATGATGAATTTCTTTAAAAGCATTATTATTTATAAAATAACATTTACTATATTTAGAAAATTCTTTTTCATTATTTTTTGTTAAAGATAATGAAGATTTTGATATTTTTTGATACTCTTTCAAAAAAATATTGTTCATAGAATACATTCTATGTATAGTTGTCATTCTTATTTCAAACTCTTCAAAAAACTTAGCACTTTTGTCGCTTATAGAAAAATATGGATTAGGTTCACAAGGTATTGTTTCTATTTCAATGCACACACTTTTTAAATAATTATCACCAATTTTTTCAGAGTGCTCACAAACTTTACATCCACAATTTTCGTTTATATATTCTGAATTATTCTTTTCACTTTTTTTTAAATTCTGAAATAATTTTATTAAAAAATTCATTTTCACTCCTTGATTATTAAAGTTTTTTATACCAATTCCAAGCAGTGCTAATTATTTTATCAACTTCAACATACTCTGGTTTCCAACCTAAAATTTCTCTGGCTTTTTGACTAGATGCAACTACAGAAGCAGGATCTCCAGCTCTTCTTTCTATAATTTCTGAATTTATATTAACACCTATAACTTTTTCTGCTGCGTTTAACATTTCTAAAACAGAAAATCCATTTCCATTTCCAAGATTATAAATTCCACTAATATTATTTTTTAATGATGGAAGTGCTGCTATATGAGCTTTTACTAAATCTACCACATGAATATAATCTCTTATTCCTGTACCATCTTTTGTTAAATA
>JBOFLW010000264.1:0-1593 GCA_051658065.1 Cetobacterium sp. | reverse complement strand
CTCTAAAAAGTAGGTATGCAAAAAGAATATATCAGATAGTTATGTCATACAAAGGTTTATACAAATGGGAATTTGAAGCCAAAGAGTTTAGAAGTATATTAGATATTCCAGATTCATATGGTTGGCCTGATATTAGTTTGAAAATTATAAAAAAAATATCAAAAGAGTTAAGAGATACCACAAATATTGAAGATATATTTTTAGAAAAGATAAAAAACGGAAGAAATATAGAGAGTGTTATACTAAAATGGAAATTTAAAGTTCCAGAATTATTAGCTGGAAGTGATAAAAATAAAGTATTGATGGATATATGCAAAAAATTTGGGAAAGTATAAAAAATATCTATATTGTAAAAGCAATGAAAGGTGAGATTTAAAGGGATTCGTAAAACTTATTGTTTATACATAATTTTTCTGCTATAATATTTCGATTTAAGTATTTGTAGTGGGAGGATTTTGTGAAAAAATATTTAAAAGTTTCAATTTTAGTTGGTTCGTTATTTCTTGCAAGCTGTGGTTCTTTTGTTGAAGACAAAGAAAGTGCAAGCATCATTATTAAAAATGGTACAATTTTAACAATGGATGAAAAAAATAATGTAATAAATGATGGGGTTATAGTCATAAAAGATAATAAAATTATCTCTATTGGTGAAGAAGATTTACTGAAAAAATATTCTGCAAAAAAAATTATTGATGCAAAAGATGGAATTGTTATGCCAGGAATGATTAATACACATAATCATCTACCTATGATTGCATTTAGAGGCTTAGGTGAGGAAGGCATCAAAAATAGATTGTTTGCTTATTTTTTCCCTTTAGAAGGTGAAAAATTGAGTAGAGATTTGATATATAAAGCTACAGTTCACGGAACTATCGACATGGCTCTTTCTGGAGTAACTACTTATGCAGATATGTATTATCATATGGATGAGATGGCAAAAGCTACAAAAGAAGTTGGAATTAGAGGGGTGCTTGGAGAAACTGTAATTAAGTTTCCAGTTGTAGATGCTAAAACTCCTTATGGTGGAATAGAGTATGCAGTAAAATTCATAGAAGAATATAAAAATGATGAACTAATAACTCCTGCATTTGGACCTCATGCAGCATATACTGTTTCTAAAGAAAAACTCCAAGAGATTAATGAGTTATCTAAGAAATATAATGTTTCGGTTATGATTCACGTTGGTGAATTTGATGATGAAGATAAAAGATTAAAATTAGAAAACAAAACAGTTGTAGAATATATGGATTCAATAGGAGTATTAAATGAAAGAGTTTTACTAGCTCACGGAATTCATTTGGCAGACAACGATTTAGATATTATAAAAGAGAAAAAAGCTTCAATTGCATATAATCCTATGGCAAATGCTAAAGGAGCAACAGGGATTGCTAAAGCTTATGAAATGTTAAATAAAGATATCAAAGTAGGATTAGGAACTGATGGTCCAATGAGTTCAAATCAAGTTGATCTTTTTAGAACATTGAGCTACGCTTCTTCTATGCAGAGATTGAAATATAACGATAGAACTATAATGACACCAGATATTGTTGTTAGAATGGCAACTATTGGTGGTGCTAAAGCTTTAAATATGGA
>JBOFLW010000263.1:0-1745 GCA_051658065.1 Cetobacterium sp. | reverse complement strand
AAATTTATGAAAATATAGCTATTGAATTTGAAGAATCTCAAAATAAAAAACCTATAATAATAAGAACTTTAGATATTGGAGCAGATAAAAAATTGTCTTATTACAAAATGGTAGATGAAGAAAATCCATCATTAGGTTGCAGAGGAATGAGGTTAACATTATCAGATAAAAAATTATTCAAAAATCAAATAAAAGGAATTTTGAGAGCAGCTAAAAATCATAATATAAAAATGATGTATCCAATGATAACTAATCTGAAAGAGATTCAAGAAGCTAAAGAGCTTGTAGAGGAATGTAAACAAGAGCTTATTGAGGAGAAAAAAGAGTTTAAAGAAGATATAGAAATTGGGATGATGGTTGAAGTTCCATCAAATGTTCTTTTAGCTGATATATTCATAGATTATGTTGATTTTTTCTCAATAGGAACAAATGATTTAACTCAGTATATACTAGCTACTGATAGATATAGTCCTATTGCAGAAAAATTATATGATTGTTATGACCCTGCAGTTATAAGAGCAATTGATTTTGTGGCAAAAGCGGGAATAAAAAAAGAGAAAAAAGTTTCTATTTGTGGAGAGATGGCTGGAGAAGAACAAGCTGTAATAGCTTTATTAAGCTTAGGTATAAGAGATTTAAGCATGGCACCAGCATATATACCAAAAGTTAGAAATCTTGTTAGAAAAATAAAAATTTCAGAGTTAAAAGAGATAAAAGATAAAATTTTATTAGCTCAAGAGTCAAAAGAAATAAAACAAATTTTAAGTATATATTTAGAGAAAATTGAAGGGAGAAATTAACTATGAAAAGAGTTGAAGTAACAATAAAAAACAAAGCAGGTTTACATGCAAGACCATCTTCTTTATTTGTTCAAACTGCAAGTAAATATGATGCTGATATAAATGTAATATTTGAAGATGAAATTATAAATGGAAAAAGTATAATGGGGCTTATGTTATTAGCAGCAGAGCAAGGAAGAGTGTTAGTCTTAGAATGTGACGGAGAAGATGAAGATGAAATGATTGCAGAGCTAATAGAATTAGTAGAAGTGAAAAAATTCAACGAGGAGTAATTTGTGGAAATAATAAGAGCTGAAAAAATGGGTTTTTGCTTTGGAGTGAAAAAAGCAGTAGAAGCTTGTTATGAAGTATCTAAAAGAGATATATCTAAAAAATATATTTTAGGTATGGTTGTTCACAACAAAGATGTAGTTAAAGAGATGGAAAATATAGGATTTATTATGATAGAGGAAAAAGATATTATTTCTGGAAATAATGAATTAAAAAAAAATGATGTAATTATCATAAGAGCTCATGGAACGACATCTGAAATAATAAATATACTAAATAAAAAAGAAGTTCAAATAATAGATGCTACTTGTGTATTTGTAAATAAAATTAAAGAAATTTTAATTGAAAGAGAGAATCTGGAAGATGAAATAATTTTTATTGGAGATAAAGAGCATCCAGAGGTTAAAGGGATAATATCTTTTGGAAAAAATGTAAATGTTTTTAAAAATTTAGATGAATTAAAAGAAAAACCTTTAGATATGAGTAAAAAATATTCGGTATTAACTCAAACAACTTTAAATAAACAAAAATTTTTGGCAATAAAAGAATATTTACAAAAATACTATTCAAATGCGAAGATATTTGATAGGATATGTGGAGCAACAAGTGAAAGACAAGAGGCTACTAGAAAGCTTTCTAGAGCATGTGATATCGTTATTGTTATAGGAGATTTAA
>JBOFLW010000262.1:0-2011 GCA_051658065.1 Cetobacterium sp. | reverse complement strand
GTGAATCTGATCCTGAAACCATTCCAGCTACATCTCCCATTTTAACCATCATAGCACCAAAGAAGTTAACATCTGTTGTTAATAATCTCTCTGCTTCTTCTGGTGTCATTCCTTTTTTAGCTCTTAATTCACAAAGCTTCTCTACATAAGAAGATAATTTTTCAGTAGTTTTTGGATCTACTATTTCAACACCCTCTAATGATACTGCTAAATCTGCAGCAAAAGCCTTTATTGTTTCTAGGTTTCCTACTAATACAGGTGTTCCTATTTTCTCTTCTACTATTCCTGCTGCTGCTCTGATTACTCTCTCATCAGTTGCTTCAGGAAGAACTATTTTGTTTCCTAATACTTTTGCTTTTTCTTTAATCTGAACTATAATACTCACTTAAAGTCCTCCTAATATTTTACTTAAATAAACTATACCTTTTCAATCACACTGTAATAGTTTATATATTTTTCAACTATATATTAACAAATTTTAAATATATTTACAACAGAAATTGTATTTTTTTTTATATATTAGTCAAAAATAGCTTCTATGTACTCTTTACTATTAAATTGTCTTAAATCCTCTATTCCCTCTCCAACACCTATATATTTTATAGGTTTCTTTAGTTCTTCAGAGATACTAAATAGTATACCACCTTTTGCTGTTCCATCTAATTTAGTTACAACGAATCCTGTTAATTCTGTAACTTCATTAAACACTCTTGCTTGTACCAATCCATTTTGTCCTGTTGTCCCATCCAAAACTAAAATAGACTCGTAAGGTTGATCTCCAATTTTTTTCTTTATTATATTATTTATTTTTTCTAACTCTTTCATCAAGTTATTTTTATTATGTAATCTTCCTGCAGTATCTATTATTACAACATCTGCATTTTTATCCTCTCCAGCTTTAAGTGTATCAAAAACAACCGCTCCAGGGTCTGCTCCATCAGGATGTTTTACAATTTCTGCACCTGCTCTTTTAGCCCACTCTTCCAACTGCTCAACTGCAGCAGCTCTAAATGTATCTGCTGCTCCAATTACAACTTTTTTACCATCTTTAACTAATGAAGAAGCTATTTTCCCTATCGTTGTTGTCTTTCCAACACCGTTAACTCCTACAACTAATATAACATTCATTCTTCCTGGTTGAATATCTAATGAAGTATTTTCAGTTATTAAGTAACTCTCTAATACATCTTTTAATACAGGATAAACATCTTCTGGTTTTTTAACTCCTCTTGCTTTAACTTCTACTTTTAAATCTTTTACAATTTTTAAAGTCATCTCTATTCCAATATCTGATTGTACTAAAGTATCCTCTAACTCTTCATACATCTCTCCATCTACTATAGATTTTCCAGTGAATATATTTTTAAGAGTTCCAAAAAGTCCCTCTCTTGATTTAAATAATTTTTCTTTTAAAGATACGAAGAAACTTCTTTTTTCAACTTTTGGTTTATCAGGATAAACAATTTCTTCAACTTCATTTAAAATTTCTATAGCTGAAGTCGATTCTTGCTTCAAATCACTTATATTTTCCTGTTCATCAAAATGTTTCTCTTCTGTTGACGTTTCTTGAACACTTTCTACTTCTTCATTTAAAATTTCTTTTTCTATTTTCTCTTCAACTTTTTCTTCTTTTTTTCTACCGAAAAGTTTATCAAAAAATCCCATAATACTCCTCCAAATTATTTAGAAATTATATGTCTTACTGCTAATATGCCCATTACTGCAGCTATATTTAGTCCACTTCCGTATCCTGAACTATCTCCTGCTGCATAAAGCCCTTTTACATTTGTTTCCATATTAGCATCTATTGTTATTCTAGTACTTCTAAATTTTATCTCTGGGAAGTATAGCACTAAGTCACTTGATGCAAACCCAGGAGTTATTTTATCATGAACTTCAATAAATTCAATTATATTGTCTAATATTCTTTTAGGACAAGCAAGTGATATATCTCCTGCTACATAATCCTCAGTTGTTGGAATTATATTTAATCTAGCAATTGATTCATCTG
>JBOFLW010000261.1:0-2414 GCA_051658065.1 Cetobacterium sp. | reverse complement strand
AATCAAAAGAGAGAGTCTTGAAAATTTTAAAAATAGGTACAGTAACACTTTTCGGATTTGGAATTTTCTTTTTCTGTTTAATCAATATATTCTCAGAACAACTTGTTTCTGTTTTTATAAAAGACAATCCAAAACTATTTCTTTTAACAAAAGATGCTGTTGTATATTATAGTTTCACATATATTTTAATGGGAATAAATATAATTATAAGCTCTTATTTTACAGCTATCGAAAATGCTCTTATCTCAAGTATTTTAAGTGTTCTACGAGGTATTGTTTTTATAAACATTTTGCTCTTGCTACTTCCTGGATTTTTCAATACAAAAGGAATCTGGCTATCAGCCCCTGTTAACGAACTTATAATGCTCGCTGTTTCATGTTGGTTCTTTTTCAAAAATCGTGTGAAAAATTAATAGATAAACTGTAAAAGCTGATTCTTGTACAATACAAAATCAGCTTTTAATTTATTTTGAAACTGTATTTTCCATTATTTTGGTTCCCATTTAAAATTTAAAGCAACAACACGATTTTTTTCTTTTATTTTTTCTAAAACTAAAGAGTTAAAGCAATTAGGTAAATGAGCCATAATTGGAGACAAAACATATTTATCAATTTCAGACATTCTATATTTTTCAGGAATTGACAGTAAATCTCTAAAATTTTCTATTTTGAAAAGCCTTGTATTTTTAGTATTATCAAATTCTTTTAAAAGTCTAAACATGTTTTTAGAATATGAGCTTTTTAAACTAACAAATTCAATTAAATCAAATTTAGTATAATTTCCTAATTTCAAAATATTGTTTATAAAATACTGGAATTTTTTATTAACCTTTACTGTAATTATTTTATTATCCGAATTCACTTCATATTCTTCAAATATATTGAACTTTATAAAATTTAGATTATCTTTTCCAATTTTTATTTTGATTCCATTTAATTTATCATATGTTGTTTCTAAATCTTTTATAAATCTAATCAAATTTCTATTTGAATAATTTGATAATTCCTTTAGTTCAGAAAAATTAATTTCTATTTTTTTTATTTTTTCTAATTCCTGTTCTTTTGCTTTAAAACAAAGTGAAAAAAATAAATCTAATTCTTTCTCTTTCAATTTTCCAAAATTAAAGCTATTTATTTCATTGTTGTATTGAACTATTTGATTTTTCTTAATCATAATTTCTCCGTCGTAATTTTGATTTTGATATAAATTATAATACCATAATTTATATTTTAATTTTACTTTAAATGATATATTTTTATTAAAAAATAATCAACTTCTTTTTAATACTTTTAAAAAATTTTAGACTCAATCCAAGCCAATAAAATTAAATTACTAAAAGTAAGTAATTAACAACCAATTGTCACGTAAAGAAAAAAAATAAAAATAATTTAGTTTTTTTTATTTTTTTCTTGTTTGTAATATTTATAGTATTTACAGTATTTACAGAAAAATACAGATGGCTACAAAGCTAACAAAATCAATGGGTTTAAAGAGGTAAAAAATTTCTAACGTGATAAGATTACGGTTATACGTGATAAAAATACGGTTATACGTGATAAGATTACTGCTATACGTGATAAAAATACGGTTATACGTGATATTTTAATTTGAAAAAAATATCACGTTATGATATGATGGTTTCTGAGGTGATTTTTTGAAAAATAAATTAGTTGTGTATAAACCAAATGAATTAATAGAAATAATAGGAAATCCAATTTCATCAATAGGTTTAATTACTTATAATTTTTTACTTCACAAATTTCAAAATTTAAAAAAAGACAAAATTATAATATCTATGAGTGAAATTTTTAATGTTTTAGAGATTTCAGATAATTATGATGAATTATTTGATTATTTAGATTCTTTGAGAAACATTTCAGTAATATCAAGAGACTCAAAAGGAAAATTATGGGGTGGATTCAATCTGTTGGCAGAATTTAAAAAAGTAGAAAATGGTGTTTTTATTCAAATTCCAGATACAATTTTTAAAGCTCTTTGTGGTGATGAAAATGAAAAGAATTTATACTATACAACTATAAGACTTTTAGAACAAAGAATATATAAATGTTCATATACCATTATTTTTTATGAAATTTTTAAAAAATACGAAAACGTTAATATTCCAATTTTCAATTTAGAAGAGCTTAAACATATTACAGGCACTAGTGATAGATATTTAGAGTACAGATACTTCAAAAGAGATATTTTGAATAAATCAATAAATGAAATTAATAAATTTGATTCAAAGTATGAATATAGTTTTGAAGAAAAAAAAGTTGGAAGAAAAGTGAATGAAATTAAATTCATTAAAACAGAAAAAAATATAATAGATATTTCCGAAACATTGATATCTGAAAATATAGAAATAGCAATATCAAAAGCTAGAAAAAATAGGTTTATAGATGAGGTTTAT
>JBOFLW010000260.1:0-1342 GCA_051658065.1 Cetobacterium sp. | reverse complement strand
ACTAGATTTTTTAGATTTGAATTTGGGAAAATCAGCTCTTTTCTGAAAAAAGTTCTTATATGCAGTATCTAAATTTTTAAGAGATTGTTGCAATGCAATAGAGTCTACCTCTTTTAAAAACAGTAATTCATTTTTAAGATTAGGCAATTCTTTCGCTTGAGTATTGTAAGTTACTGATTTCTTTTCAGATTCATAGAGTTCTTTTCTCTGAGCTAAAAACTTATTATATACGAGTCTAGTACATCCAAAAGTTGCATTGATAATATTAGATTGTTCTTTGTTAGGATATATTCTAAATCTAAAAGCTAAATTATATTTCTTCATAGTTTACACCTCCTCAAAATTAAAATTATGATGTATTATTATATCATATTTTATATTGTTTGTAATTACAAAAAATAAAAAGAGCTTTATAAGTTGACTAGACTTTTAAAGCTCTTTCTCGGAAACTTGACATTTCCAATTATTTATTTATCGTTGATTTAAGTATACTATTTTTTTTTATAAAAATCAATAAAGTTCTATTCTTATTTTTGATTTATCTTCTTATATACACAAGTTTTAATCTCTTCTAAACTGATAGTTTTCTCTAAAACTTTCTCAAGTAACTCATGAATTACTTCTTTTTTGATTTCAAAAATCTTTTCATTAGAAAGTCCCAATACAATTTTATAAATATCTATAGTTTCATTAATTTTTTCATTCAAAGTGTATATATCATTTTCGATTGTTTTTTTAAACTCTTCAGCTTTTTTCAAAATCTCTGGATTCGTTTCTTTTTTAGGGTCATAAGGTTCTATTTTAACAGGCTCAACAACCTTTATCGGTTCTATAACTTCTACAGGTTCAACCTTTTTGAAAGTTTCATACTTTATCAAGAACTCAGAAATTATAGCTTTTCGACCAGCAATAAAAGCTAATTTTTGAACTTTACCCTCAGCTCCACAAAGCTCAATATACTCTTTATATGCATAAGATTCTATCCCATTTTGAACTTTTTCATCTAATTTTAAAAATTCATTAAAAATCTCATCATAATATCTCTGTTTTTCTTCTGAATCTTTTTTAGAGTCTAAAACAGTTTCTTCAAACGTCATCTGACGCTCTGAAGTGTTCTTTTTAGACATTTTAAGTTGATATTCTAAGTCTTGTTGCCAATTGTTTTCTAGAATCTTTAAAAAGTACATTCTAGGGCTTTTAAGATTCTTTTGCTTTGAAAGATAAATTGCAGCAAGTTTAACCTCTTTAAAACCATATTTCACAATAGAATCGTAAACAGTTTTAGGCATAGTTTTCAATTTTTGAGTAGATGGGATAATTTTCATAATCTCCTCTACCATCT
>JBOFLW010000259.1:0-7603 GCA_051658065.1 Cetobacterium sp. | reverse complement strand
TCTTCAACTAAAGTTGTTATAAAGTTTTTTACTTCATTTACCATTTGACCAAATACAGGTCTCTCTTCTGGAGATAAATCTCTCATAGATTTAGAAATTTCTGTAAAATCACCTTTTTTTCCTAAATATTTAACTCTGATATCTTCAATCTCTTGTAGTGTAGATGCTTTTTGAATGTTTAAACTAGCTTCATCCTTTAAAGCATTCAGCTTTTCTTTCATTTGTTTCCTCCTAAACAAGGCTTTATTATTTTATTTCTTTATAATTAAAAGTTAATTTTTTATCTTCAATTAGTAATACTCCATATCTATTATCTTTTAAAGCTCCTGGATTAAAATATTTTATCCCTGCTTTTTCTTTATAATATTTAATATGTGTGTGTCCAAAGCAAACTGCATCTACTTTATAACTTTCAGCTTTTGATTCTAAAGTTAGTAAATCATTTTTTACATCATAAAGATGTCCGTGTGTTATAAGTATTTTTACTCCGTCTAAATCTAGTATCTCTTCATCATTAAATTTTCTATCAAAATAGTCACAATTTCCTCTTACTATACTAAATTTAATCTCTGGAAATGCAGAGGAACATTCCTCTCCATCTCCACTATGATCACCTGTCCATATTACTAATTCTGGATTTTCTTTTGTTATTATATCATATATATCTCTTGTGTTTCCATGAGAATCTGTTATTACCAATATTTTCATCTCTTTTTTCATAATAACTCCTCTAATAACTTTGCATTATTCTTGAGTTGCTTCTTCTATCTCTACATCCTCTTCTTTGAAACTTGCTATTGAAACAACTTTTTCAGATTCCGATTCATTTACTCTCATAATTTTTACACCTTGAGTTGCTCTACCAATTATTGAAACTTGATTTACAGGAGTTCTTATAACAATTCCAGAAGATGTTATTACCATTAATTCATCTTCGTCTTTTACTGGTTTAACTGCTACAACGTCACCATTTTTATCACTACATCTTATATTTATAACACCTTTTCCACTTCTAGACTGTAACGGATACTCATCCACTCTAGTTCTTTTTCCATGTCCGTTTTCTGTTATCGTTAAGATTGTATCATCTGATGAGTCATCAATTATTAATGCAGATATAACTTTATCGTTCTTTTTAAGAGAGATTCCTTTTACTCCACTTGTATCTCTTCCAGTAACTCTTACATCATCTTTAGAGAATCTTATTGATTGCCCTAATTTTGTTGCTAAGAATATTTGCTCTTTAGATTCAACTGGTAAAATTCCAACGAAGATTATATCATCTCCATCTCTTAATTTTATCGCTTTTAATCCTGCAGTATTTATATTTTTATAACCACTTAAATTAGTCTTTTTAACCATTCCATCTCTAGTTACAAAAACAAGCTCTTTATCTTCACTAAATTCTCTTATTTTTATTATCTCTCTAACTTTTTCATCTTCTTTTAGCTTAATTAGATTTCCAATAAGTCTTCCTCTAGCTTGCTTTGAAGATTCTGGGATTTGATAAACTTTTAAATGGAATACTCTTCCTTTATCAGTAAATATCATCATTGTGTCAAGATTTGACATAACTTCCATTCTTTCAACAAAGTCATCTTCGATGGTATTTTGAGTAGAAACTCCTTTTCCACCTCTTTTTTGAGCTTTATATTTATCTAATTCCATTCTTTTTACGTAACCTCTGTTTGTTACAGTAACTAAAACGCTATCATCTTTTATTAAATCTTCATGTCTTATCTCTAATCTTTCTTTTTCTATTCTAGTTCTTCTTGGGTCATTATATTTTTCTTTTATTTCATTTAATTCATCTTTTATTATTGTATAAACTTTTTCTTCATCTAATAAAATTTCATTAAATCCAAGAATTAAAGATTTTAATTCAGTGTGCTCTTTATCAATTTTATCTCTTTCAAGACCTGTTAATCTTTGTAATTTCATATCTAAAATTGCTTTAGATTGCTCTTCTGTAAAGCCATATTTATCTATTAAAGACAATCTAGCTTCAGTACCATCATTTGAGCCTCTTACAATTTGAATAACTCTATCTATATTTTCTAAAGCTATTATAAATCCTTTTAATAAATGAGCTCTTCTTTCAGCTTTTGCTAAATTATATTTTGTTCTTCTTGTTACTACTTCAAATCTATGTTTTAAATATTCATTTAAAACTTCTCTTAAATTTAAAACTTTAGGTACATTGTTTACTAACGCTAACATTATTATTCCAAATGTTGTTTGAAGCTCTGTATATTTATAAAGAGAGTTAAGTATTAATTCAGGTTCTTCACCTTTTTTTAATTCAATTACAACTCTAATTCCATCTCTATCAGATTCATCTCTTAAATCAGATATTCCTATTATTTTTTTCTCTTTTACTAAATTAGCAATCTTTTCAATTAAAGAAGATTTATTTAGTTGGTAAGGAATTTCATTGATTATTATACTTTGTCTTCCAGCTTTTGTTTCTTCTATCTCAACTTTTCCTCTAACTCTAACTCTTCCTCTTCCAGTTGTATATGCATCATATATTCCAGTTTCACCATCTATTATTCCACCCGTTGGGAAATCAGGACCTTTTATGTGTTGCATTAACTCTACTGGAGTTATGTCTCTATTTTCAATTAAAGCTAAAATTCCATCTACTACTTCTCCTAAATTATGCGGTGGAATATTTGTAGCCATTCCTACTGCTATTCCTGTAGCTCCATTTAGTAAAAGATTTGGTAATTTTGCAGGTAATACAATTGGTTCATCTAATGAATCATCAAAGTTTTTTCTGTAATCAATTGTATCTTTATCTATATCTTCTAAAAGTTCATTACTAATTTTAGACATTCTAGCTTCGGTATATCTCATTGCTGCCGCTGAATCTCCATCTATTGAACCAAAGTTTCCATGTCCATCTACTAACTCATATCTATAAGCAAAATTTTGAGCCATTCTAACCATTGTGTTATATACAGCTGAATCTCCATGTGGATGATATTTTCCTAAAACTTCTCCAACTATTCTTGCTGATTTTTTATATGGCTTATCACTTGTCATTCCCATCTCATTCATAGCAAATAAAATTCTTCTGTGAACTGGTTTTAATCCATCTCTTACATCTGGTAAAGCTCTACTAACTATTACACTCATAGAGTAATCTAGATAGGATTGTTTTAACTCTTCCTCTATATATCTATTATTTACATTAGACATTCTTTTCCTCCTAGAACATTCTTTCTTATCGCTGTTTTATATCCTTATATATCAAGATTTTTTACAAATTCTGCATGCTCTTCGATAAACTCTTTTCTTGGTTCTACTTTATCTCCCATAAGTTTATCAAATAATATATCCGCTTCTCTAGCGTCATCTATAGTAACTTTTAATAGAGTTCTTGTATCTGGATCCATAGTTGTTTCCCATAATTGCTCTGGGTTCATCTCTCCTAGACCTTTATATCTTTGAAGAGTATATTTTTTATCTTCACCTTCAAGATTTCCTAACATCTCTTTTAACTGTCTATCACTATATGCATATGTTATAGTTCTTCCTTGAGTTATTTTAAATAGTGGTGGCTGAGCTATATAGATATTTCCATTATGGATTAAATCTACCATATATCTATAGAAGAATGTTAAAATTAATGTTCTTATATGTGCTCCGTCAACGTCAGCATCGGTCATTATTATTATTTTTCCATATCTTAATTTTTCAATATTAAAATTATCTCCAATACTTGTTCCAAACGCTGTAACTAAAGCTCTAATTTCTGTATTTTCTAATGCTCTATGTAATCCTGATTTTTCAACATTTATTATTTTTCCTCTAAGCGGTAAAATAGCTTGGAATGATCTATTTCTTCCTTGCTTTGCTGATCCACCTGCTGAATCTCCTTCTACTATATAAACTTCACATTCATCTGCATTTTTTGAAGAACAGTCAGCTAATTTTCCAGGCAAAGAACCGATATCTAATGCTGATTTTCTAAGAACTAACTCTCTAGCTCTTTGAGCAGCTTCTCTAGCTCTTTTTGAATTTAAGATTTTTTCTATTATTACTTTTAAATCATTTGGTGCATCCTCAAGATACATCTTTATTTGTGCCCCTGCAACTGTAGAAACTATTCCAGTTACTTCACTGTTTCCTAATTTTGTTTTAGTTTGACCTTCAAATTGAGGTTGAGGAACTTTTATAGAAACTATAGCTGTTAATCCCTCTCTTATGTCAGACCCTTGAAGTTTTCCATCTTTATCTTTTATAAGTCCTGTTGTTTTTCCTAAATCATTTACTATTCTTGTTAAAGCAGTTCTAAATCCACTTACATGAGTTCCACCTTCGTGAGTATTTATATTATTAACAAAAGAGTAGATTGTTTCTCTTTGATTTGTGTTGTATGTCATTGCTATTTCCACTGAAACATCATCTACTTCTCCACTCATATAAAAAGGAGTTTTTATTATTGGTGTACTATCTTTTTCTATCTCTTTTATATAGTCTAAAATTCCTCCACCAAACTCTAAATCAACAACTTTTGGAGTTTCTTTTCTTAAATCAGATAAAACTATCTTTAATCCTTTGTTTAAGTAAGCTAACTCTTTTAATCTAGTTTCTAATGTTGAGAAACTATAAACTAAGGTTTCGAATATTTCATGGTCTGCTTTAAATCTAACAGTTGTTCCTGAGCTTTCTGATACTCCTATCTCTGCTACATCTTTTTCTGGAACTCCTCTATTATACTTTTGATAATATAGCTTTCCAAATTTTCTAACTGTTACTTCTGTCCACTCAGAAAGAGCATTTACTACTGATACTCCTACTCCATGAAGACCTCCTGAAACTTTATAGTTATTATTTTCAAATTTTCCACCAGCATGAAGTACTGTAAGTACTATTTCTAGAGCTGATTTACCATATTTAGGATGAATATCTACTGGAATTCCTCTTCCATTATCTGTTACTTCTATTATGTTATCTGGTAATATTGAAACCTCTATTTTATTTGCAAATCCTGCTAATGCTTCATCTACAGAGTTGTCTACAATTTCCCAAACTAAGTGGTGCAATCCTCTCTCTGAAGTTGTCCCTATATACATTCCAGGTCTTTTTCTTACAGCTTCTAAACCTTCTAAAACTGTAATATTTTCTGCTTGATAATTATTTGTTGTCATTTTTATCCTCCAATACCTTATCTTTAATATCTTTTAAAGAACAAAGCTTGCATGTCTTTGCTTCTCCTAAAAACATTATTCCACAAATACCACACTTCTTATATCCTTTTAATTCTAAGGCTTGTTCTCTAGCTTTTGCCTTCTTTCTCAAAACATCTATTTTTTGTTCTAAAGTCAATTCTTTTAATTCTGAAATAAATATTTCAGATTTTTTTTGGACTATCTCTATTGGAACATCTACTGAATAGTTATAAGCTTGAACTTTAGATACTCGAAATCTTATATCTTTTACATATTCTGTTTTTAAAATTTTTAAAATTTTCTTTAAATAACTATTCTTACTCATAGACATATGATGAAGATAAATACTATCTTCTACAGAAACATATAAAGTTCCCTCTTTTATCCAAAGTGGTTCACTTTTACTATAAAGTTTATCTACAATTTTTTCCCAATTTCCTCTTATAATTCCCTCTTTTAATTTACTACTTTTACCAATGGCTTCTTCTACTGCTTCACTGACATTCAGAATCCCCATCTTGAATCTCTCCTTTATCAATTCTAAAGTTTTTCGATTCTATATTTAAGCTCGATGTTGAACTTATAAATACTTGTAACTCTCTTTTTTTTAAATAATTTATAATACTATCTTTTCTTATAGAATCAAAATATGATGATATATCATCTATTAAAAATATTGGTGTTTCTTTTTTTTCTTTTATAACCATATCAATTTCTGAAAGTTTTAAAGAAAAAATTATAGATTTTTTTTCACCTTGAGAAGAATACGATTTAGCTTCTTTTCCATTTAAAATAAATTTAAATTCATCTCTCTGTGGACCAACTAAAGAATATCCATATCTCAACTCCTGAAATTTTACTTCTTCTATTTTTTCTTTCATTTTTTTTTCTATATCTCTTAGAGTCATTCCCTTAAATTCGCCAATAAAACTTTCATACTTTAAATTTAGTTCTTTTTTATCATCAAAAAGTTTTCTATAATTTAAATTCAATAGTATTGATATATTTTTTACATATTCTATTCTTTTTAAAATTATTTTTGAAGCTAATTTGAGAAATTCTTCTTCATAAATTGAATATATAATTTCATTTGTTTTTTTTTCTTTTAAATATTTATTACGAATTTTTAAAATTTTATTATAATCTTTTATATTTTTAAAATATTCATAATTACTTTGAGCTATTTCAGCATCAAAAAAAGTCCTTCTAAAATTTGGACTGCCTACTATCAATTCTATATCTTCTGGAATAAATGTAATTATATTCAATTTTCCATAAAATTGATCAAATAATATTTTTTTATTATTATATTTATACTCTTTATTTTTTTTATCTATTTTAACACTTAGCGTTTTCTCTGAAATTAAATCTCTATAAGAAACATAACTTCCCATTTTTTCTTTATTGTACTTTATTAATTCTATATTTTTTGAGGTTCTAAAACTTTTTCCAGTTGCACTAAAATAAATAGCTTCTAATATGCTTGTTTTACCTTGCCCGTTTTTTCCAAAAAATAGATTAAATCTTGGAGAAAATTGTATGTTTTTATCTTCAAGATTTCTAAAGTTTATGTAATTCATTTCTAGAATTTCCAATCTGTTTATCACCTCAAAACCATAGTTGAAATTAAGCTACTATAAATTGTAATCCTAAAAATTCTACTTTATACCCTGGATAAAGTTTTTTTCCACGTCTCTCTTCTATCTCACCATTTACTTTAACTTGTCCATCTAGAATAAGTTCCTTTGCTTGTCCACCAGTCTCTAACTCTCCTGTAAATTTAAGAAATTGGTCTAATTTAATATATTCAGTCGAAATTTTTATCTCTTGCATTATTATTTGTTATCAAAATAAAATTTATTATGATAACATATTCACCTCCATATTTTTTTGATTTTTTTATGTTTTTAAAATACACTAAAAATATTTTTACTTTATTATACATTTTACCATAAAACTAAGTTTATTTCTATAATTTTATAGGGGTGTACTATCTTAAAAAACCTTTAAATACAGCACACTTATATATTTTTACTTTATTTTTTATTTTTTTCAATATAAATACAATTGGTTTCATTTTAATTCTGAAAAAATTAAATTAATATTATTTTTTTGCTACTTTTCCAAAAAAAAATATTTTTATTCAAACATATAAAAAAGTGTGCATTTTAGTTTTTTATGTTTTTTTTTAAACTTTTAGTTTTATTTGTGATTTTTTTGTAATATTTATAAAATATTTTATTTTGAGTTTAATTTTTAATTCTTAAGTTTATTTCTAATTTATTTTTTACTAGGCAACTTGTCCTATGGATATTTTATATTTTAGAATATAATTAAAAGGATAAAGTAATTTTTGATAGTATTATCAAAATAATAATATGATTATAGAGGAGCTGGTAATGTGTCTATACTGAGAAGTATAT
>JBOFLW010000258.1:0-1010 GCA_051658065.1 Cetobacterium sp. | reverse complement strand
TCATTCTCTCATGAAAAACTTTCACCAGTATTAGCAATGTATAAAGCTACAAACTTCGAAGATGCTTTAAAGAAAGCTGATAGATTAATCGAACTTGGTGGAATGGGACATACATCTGTTCTTTATGCAGATGAGTTAGTTGCAAAAGATAAGATTGATTTATTCGGAAAAACAATGAAAACAGGAAGAACATTAATAAACATGCCAGCAGCTCAAGGAGCAATAGGAGATGTATTTAACTTTAAATTAGCACCTTCTTTAACACTTGGATGCGGATCATGGGGAGGAAACGCTGTTTCTGAAAACGTTGGAGTTAAACACTTAATTAATATAAAGACTGTTGCTAAAAGGAGAGAAAATATGCTTTGGTTCAGAATCCCTGAAAGAGTTTACTTCAAATTCGGATCTCTTCCAGTAGCTTTAGAAGAGTTAAAAGGAAAGAAAAAAGCTGTTATCGTAACAGATAATCAATTAGCAAAATTAGGATATACAGACCACATAACATCTGTTTTAGATTGTATTGGAGTAGACTACAGAGTATTCTCTGATGTTGAAGCAGATCCAACTTTAAGCATAGTTGAAAAAGGTGCAGAATTAATGAGAAATTATAACCCAGATGTTATTATAGCTCTTGGTGGAGGATCAGCAATGGACGCTGCTAAGATTATGTGGGTAATGTATGAGCATCCAACTGTAAACTTCAAGGATTTAGCTATGACATTTATGGATATCAGAAAAAGAATAGTTAAGTTCCCTAAGATGGGTAAAAAAGCTGAGTTCTGGGCTGTAGCAACTTCAGCAGGAACTGGATCAGAAGTAACTCCATTCGCAGTTATAACTGATGATGCTACAGGAGTTAAGTATCCTCTAGCTGACTACGAAATTACACCAAATGTAGCAGTAGTAGATCCACAATTAATGTTATCAATGCCAGCTGGATTAACAGCAGCATCAGGAATAGACGTTGTAACACATGCTGTTGAAGCTTATGTTTCAGTATTAGCTTCAGA
>JBOFLW010000257.1:0-6210 GCA_051658065.1 Cetobacterium sp. | reverse complement strand
CCTTTAATTTTATCTCTATTACTTTCAATGTAACTAAAATCTGGAATTACTAAATCTATACCTAATAAACCATCATCTGGAAAAGTCACTCCTGAATCTATTATTATTATTTCATCTCTATATTGAACTAAAGTCATATTTTTTCCTACTTCATCTAGTCCCCCTAAAGGAATAACATACATCTTTTCTTCTTTTTCAATTTTTACAGCCACTTTTTTCTCTTCTTCTTGAGATTCAATTTTTTTAACTGGCTTTTTTTTAGGTACTGAAGGTTTTACTTCTTTAACCATATCTACTTTTTCAATTCCCACTTCATTTTTTACAACTTCATCTGTTGCAGACTTTATATCCTGCTTAGTTTTATTGTAATATTTTCTACGTTTTGGCTTCTTTTTTTCTACTTCTTTCTCCTTTTCAGCAACATTTTCTAAATTCATTTTATTTTATCTCCTCACTGTAATATTTCAAATATTCATCTACAAATTTTTTAGCAATTCCTCCAGCAACACTTCCTCCCCCTCCAGCTCCTTCTAAAAGAACCGTAAAAACAATTTTGGGTTGTTTATCTGCTGGGAAATAACCTGCTACAAGAGCATGTGTTTCATCAAATCTTGAATTTTGAGATGATCCACTTTTGGCTCCTACAACTAATCCTTTTGTTCTTAAAGCTTTTGTTGTTCCATTATTTTTCTCTACAGTATTTACCAAAGCTTTATTTAAGGCATCATAATACCAACTAGGATAATTTGTTTCATATAAAACTTCTGGTTTTATATCTATTCTTTCTTTCCCATTTTCCATATAGTCTACAACATGAGGTACATAAGCTTTTCCTCTGTTTGCTAGACCCATATATGACACTGCAACTTGCATAGGAGTTGCTAATAAATAACCCTGTCCTATTGATAGTATTATTGTGTCTCCCTTAAACCATGATTGTTTAAATCTTTTTCTTTTCCATTTTTCATCTGGTAAAACCCCCGCTCTTTCTCCAAATACATCTATTTTAGAAAGTTTTCCATATCCAAAACTTCCTGCAGATTCAACTATTGGTTCCAATCCATATTGATCAGCAAATCTATAATAATATGGATTTACAGATTCAATCAGTGATTTTTCAAAATCAACTGTTCCATGACCACCTTTTTTCCAAGCTCTCCAACTCCATTTTCCAATACTATAAACTCCATTATCAAATATTTTTGTTTTAGGGTCTAATCCACTATTAAAAAATGCAAAAGCTGAAAATGGCTTAAATACTGATCCTGGAGGATATTCACCCGAAATAGTTTTATTTGTTAAAATTTTTCTTGGATCATTCGTTATTTTAGTCCATTCTTCTTGAGAGATTTTAGAGCTAAATGTTGTTAAAGAATATGTTGGATAGCTTACCATTGTCAACACTTTTCCTGTTTGAGCATCTAAAGCAATCAAAGCTCCTGACAATTTTTCTTCTTCAAATATTTTTTCCATATGCTCTTGTAGTCTCATATCTATTGATAAGTGTAAATTAAAACCTGGATTTGGTTCTTTACTTTTTTCAATTTTTTGAGCCTTATTTAAAGCATTAACCTCTATATAATCATATCCAGGTTTCCCCTTCATGTGTATATCATAAACTTTTTCAATTCCTGTTTTTCCCACTATATCTCTTGGAGAATAACCATCTGTTTTTAACGTTTCATACTCTTTTTCTGTAATTTTCTTTACATATCCTATTGTATGTGACGCTAAAGAATCATGTATATATTTTCTTTTTGAATAACTTTGAACTTCTAAATATGGATAGTCTCCTATTTTTTCCATTAATTTATGAGCTAACTGCAAATCTAGATCCTCTATCAATATATTTTCTTTTGTATAAGGTACGATTTCTCCATACTTTATTCTTTTTTGTAAATAATCATTTGGATATCCTGTTGCTTCACTCATACTTTTTAATTGCTCTTCTGTTACTTTTCTTTGATTTAAATATACTAATCTATATCCCAAAGTATTTGTTACAACTAATTCACCAGTTGAATCGTATATATTTCCTCTTTCAGCATCTATTTTTCTTAACTTAACTCTATTCTTTTGAGCCAAATAGTTATATTTCTCTTTTTTTATAATTTGTAAATATGCCATTCTTAAACCTAATAAAATAAAAATAAAAAATATAAATACCTTGTATATTTCACCTCTAAATTCAAAACTTTTACCTAACCTTATCCCTAGATCTTTTTTCACTTAGTTGCTCTCCTCATGTATAATAGATTTATTACAAAATAAAATATTGAATGAATCACTATATCTATTGGAATAAGTGGAATATTTACATAAAATTTCCAAGCTATGATTTGTAAAAGAGAAAGTAAATAAACATTTCCAATATTATAATCAAAGTTTGTAAAATATAGATAATAAAACACTGTATTTAGTCCTATGAATAAGAAGGATAACGATGGCTCTCCTGAATGAAGAGCTAATATAAATGCTAATATTGGAAATAAAAATGCTATTTTTTTATCTTTTTTATAAGATAAATAAGCCAAATAAGGCATTATTAAAAACCCTTTTGAAGTTGTTTGAGGAACATTATCCAATATAAAAATCAATAAAATTGAGATAAAATTTAGCATTTCTACTCCTTATAAATTTTAGTCTATTAAAATATTTATCTTATTATCCAAACTATTATTTTCTAACATATTAACAACATTTAATTTTTTTGCAATTTTTAATGCTGTATAGTAATCTTCTTTATTATATTCAATTACTGATTTTCCAGCAGTTTTAGATTCCTCTTTAAAAGATAGATTTTTATAACCATAATTTTCTAACTCTTTAAATGCTGCTTTAGCTGATGCTGAAGTTCCTTTAACATCAATTTTAAAGCTAATTTCCTTTTCTTTTCCTAATACTAAAACAACACTTGCTAAAGTAGGCATTCCTGAATCTTCTTTTATTTTGAAATACTTTTCATTAACATTCAATAATACATTTTCTATATTTTCTTTGCTAATTTCATTTATTGTAATTAAACTATATTCTGTATTTTTTTCATAATTAGCTGCTGTATAAGTTAATGCTAATTTATTTTTAAGGTTTTCACCTGTTTTTCTAGCGTAACCTCCAACTCCATTAGCATTTAATATATCAACAACTAAGTTAGCAGAACTTTTTAAACTTCCACCATATAAATCTGCAAATAAAGATTCTGTTCCAGATGTTAAAATATATTTTTTATCATCTATAACCATCTCAGGTATATTTCTAGCATTCTTTACATTTAAAGACACTTCACTATATTTAACAACTTTATAGTTTTCAACTTTTTCAGGTAAAAAATTATTAATAGATTCTATAACCATTTTATAATTTTTAGAATTTACTAAATCTTTTATTGTTCTATCTTTATCAATTTGAACATCATAAGGTATTTTTACTGCTAATTTATCTTCATAAACTACAATAATATTATTTTTACCAATAACAGCATACCTATCCCAATCTTCTAAATTTTGATTACCCTTATTTAAATTGTATCCTAAAAATACCCCAAGTAATCCTATAACCAAAAGAGCCAATATAAGCCCACCTAAATTTTTTCTTTGTCTATTTAGTCCATTTTCCCTTTTCATTTGCAATTAGTAACTCCTTTTCTAAGTTTGAAATATCTACTTTTACTAATTCATTCACACCAGATGTTGCAACCAACGTTTTTACTCTTAAATAATTTTGACTATATCCATATGAGCATCCATCTTCTTTAATCTCTTCAACTAAAACTTGAAGCTCTTTTCCGATATATCTTTCTCTTCTTTCTTTTGCCATCTCTTTTCTTAAAGCTTCTAACGCTTCAGCTCTTTTTTTCTTTACATTAACATCAATTTTATCAGTAAATGTATTTGCTAAAGTTTTTTCTCTATCTGAGTATTGGAAAACATGTAAATCTGAGAAGCCTATTTTTTTAATTACTTCATATGTATTGTTAAACATCTCGTCTGTTTCTCCTGGAAAACCAACAATTACATCTGCTGTATATTCCATCTCTTCAACATTATCCCTAAGTTTCATTAATCTTTCTTGAATAAGTTCAGCTCCATAATTTCTTTTCATTCTTTCTAAAACTGTGTTATCACAAGATTGTAAAGATATATGAAGATGTGGCATAAGTTTTTGATTTTTTTTCATAATTTCTATGAACTCATCAGAAATTTTATCTGGATACATAGAACCTATTCTAACTCTTTCAACACCTTCTTGTTTTACAATTTCTTGTAAAAGGATTTCTAAGTTTACATTTGACTTTAAATCTTCTCCATAAGCACCTAAGTTTATTCCAATGATTATAAACTCTTTAAACCCTTCTTTCGTTAAAACTTCAACCTCTTTAAGTATACTTTCTAAAGAACGTGATCTGCTTTTACCTCTTCCGAATGGTATTTTACAATATGAACAGAAATTATTACATCCATCTTGTATTTTTATATACGCTCTAGACATCTCTCTCAATGTTGCAAATTCATATTCTTCGTAAGCTCTTTCTTCAAATATATTCTCTGATAATATTTTTGATTTTTTATTATCAATATCTTTGATAAAATCAACTAAACCACTTTTATTACTATTTCCAACAACAAAATCAATCTCTTCAATCTCTAATAACTCTTTTGAGTTCGTTTGAGCATAACATCCTGTTACAATAACAATTGAGTTTGGATTCATTTTTTTTGCTCTTCTTAATACGTTTCTTGTTTTTTTATCAGCAACACTAGTTACAGTACAAGAGTTTACAATATAAATATCAGCTTTATTTTCAAACTGCTCCTCTTCATAACCAATTTTTACTAATTGATTTTTTAAACTTTCGCTTTCATATTGGTTAACTTTACAACCTAAAGTATAAAATGCAACCTTTTTATTTTCAATACTCATTTACTAATATTCCTCCTACTATAATCGAGGCTGTTTCAGCTCTTAATATTCTTTTACCTAAAGAAACTGGGATTACTCTTTTTTCTATTAAAAAATCAATTTCCTCTTTTTCAAATCCACCTTCTGGTCCTATTATGTATAAAACTTTTTTTGGTTTTGTTTTAAAATTATTTAAAATATTTCTTAAGCTATTTTCACCTTCACATTCATAAGGTACTACAGCTAAATCATATTCTTCAAATTTTAAATCTGATAATTTTTTAGGCTCTTGTATTTGAACTAATTTCACAGCTTGACATTGTTTTGTTGCTTCTTTTACAATTAAATCCCATTTATCTTTTTTCTCTGTTATTTTAGCAATTCCTCTTTTTGTTAACAATGGAATAATTCTTGCTACTCCAATCTCTGTTAATTTTTGAATTGTTAAATCCATTTTATCATTTTTTAAAATACCTATTGCTGCATCTATTTCTACTTCAGATGAAAATATATCTTCATTTTTTTGCATTATCTTTAGCTCAATTATTTTTTTTTCTATCGATAAAACTTCACAAATATACTCATATTCTCCATCTACAGCTCTTATAACTTCACCCTCTTTTACTCTAAAAGCATTTTTTAAGTGATTTATATCATTTTTATCTACAATTTCTATTATTTCATTCGCTATATTTTCTTTAGATATTATAACACTTATCATTATAAACTCCTATATCATATCCTTATTTTTTATTAATTCTGCTAATGTTGTATCTTCTAAAATTTTAGTCATTGCTATATCTAACTTACTCCAAATACAAGTAGTTGAGCACTCATCATCTTTATTTGAACAACTTTTACTTTTACTATTTTCGTTACAATCAATAACTCTAACTTCTTCATCTAAAATTTTATATAATTCATGCAGTGTTATGTCATTTGGATTTACCGAAAGTTTGTAACCACCGTTTGGTCCTCTTTTTCCTTGAATTATATTTACATTTTTTAATTTAAATAAGATTTGCTCTAAATATTGAACTGATATATTCTCTGATTCTGATATCTCTTTTATTCTAGCTAATTTTCCTGCTTCAGAAGATTCGGCTATATATACTAATGCTTTTACACCATATCTAACTTTTGTACTTATTTTCATCCTATTTACTCCTTTGTCTCAAAATGATTATAAGCTTTTTCTGTAACCATTCTACCACGACTAGTTCTTTTTATATAGCCAATTTTAACTAAATAAGGTTCATAGACTTCCTCTATTGTTCTTCTATCTTCTCCTAACATAAGTGCTAATGTTTC
>JBOFLW010000256.1:0-5876 GCA_051658065.1 Cetobacterium sp. | reverse complement strand
AAAGCGATTGGAGTTAAAATATTTGGAAAAATAGGTCTTATAACAAGTGGAAGAATTGGGATATCTTCAGGCAATAAATCTCTTATGTTTATAAGATCTGTAGAGTTGTTGTTTGGACACATATACGAAACGCCTCCTTCAATTTATAATATATTATTATTAATAAATTACATATAAACTAATAGATTTCCTTTTATAAATTCAAAATAAAAGTCTTAAAATTTATTTTCAAAGGAAGATTAGTAAAAAAATAGTAAATTCTTATAAAATAGTTATTGGAAAAATGGAGGGCAATATGAATTCTAGAAAAAAAATATGTGTTATGGATATTGGATCGAACTCAATAAGAATGGTAATTTATGAAATAACACAAAATAAAGCTTTTATTCCAATTGAAGATATAAAAGAAACGATAAGACTTGGAGAGGGAATAAATGAAAAAAAAGAATTAAAACAAGAAAAAATAGATTTAGCGTTGAAAACGATACAACTATTCAAGAAAGTTTGTTTAAGAAATAATGTAGATGAAATAGTTGCTTTTGGTACTGCAGCTTTAAGGATTTCAACAAATGGAGATAAATTAGTAAAAGATATATTAAAAACAACAGGCATAGATGTAATAATATTTAAAGGAGAAGATGAAGCTTATTTTTCTTTTGAAGGTGCAATAAATACTTTAGATATAAAAGAAGGTGTAGTTATAGACTTAGGTGGTTCAAGTTTGGAAATAGTTCATTTTAAAAATAGAGAAGCCATCAACAGAATCAGTTTAAATTTTGGTGCTGTAACTTTATCAGAGATAGTTAATTTAAAAGGAAAATTAGCAAAAAAAGATGAAACTATTTTAAGAGAGTTCATAAAAGAACAACTTAAAAATATAGAATGGAAAGATAGTTTAAAAGGATTATCTCTAGTTGGTGTTGGTGGAACAGTTAGAAATATAGGAGGAATTCATCTATATATGGAAAATTATCCTCTAGAGTTATTACATAACTATAAAGTTGATATTAAAGGAGTAGAAAAAGTTATAGATAGTTTAAAAGAACTAAATTATAAAGAAAAACAAGAGATACAGGGGTTATCTAAAGCGAGAGCAGATGTATTTATAGGAGCAGCTATAGCTGTAGAAGAGATTTTAACATACTTTGATTTAAAAGATTTGATAATAAGTAGTTATGGTATTAGAGAGGGAGTTCTTTACGAGAGATTAAGTGAATGTGGGAAAATTGTAGAAAAACCATTTGAAGATGGTTTTAAAGATATAATTGAAATTTTAAATATAAATCATTTTAAAAAAGAAAAACAGTACAAAATATTTAAAAAAATATATTGTTGTTTAGATAAAAACTACGATTTTAAAAATAAAAATGAAAAAATAATAAAAATGATAACTTATTTATATGATATTGGAAAAATAATTAATTACACAAATTATTCATTACATTCAGCATATATGATATTAAACTTTGGAATAAAAGGAGTTGAACAAAAAGAGCTAGTAGCAGCAGCACTTGTTGTTGCAAGAGGAAATAAAAAGTATAAAGGATTAGAAAAATATAAAAATTTATTTAAAGAGGAAGAGATAGAAGAGTTGATGATGTTTTCAAAAATATTAAATATATCTAATATTTTTTATGATAATTTATTATTAGAAGAGAATGATTTTGAAATTGAAATTAATGAAGATGAAATTATATTTTATATTAAAGACAGAACAGAGGAAGATTTAAAAATGATAGATTTATTTATATCTGAGAAAAAATTTGTAAATACTTTTGATAGAAGTTTAAAATATCAGATAGATAAAAAGCATCAATAGTGAATACTTTATAGTAAGTAAAAGGAGTGAAGAAAATGGGATATACTCAAAAAAATTTTTATAATAGAGAGCTGAGTTGGATTGAATTTAATAAGAGAGTGTTATCTGAAGCTCACTGTAGGGAAAATCCAATTTTAGAAAAATTAAAATTTTTAGCAATAGTAAGTTCAAATTTTGATGAATTTTTTAAAGTTAGAGTAGCGGGATTAAAAGTGCAAAATGAATCAAAATTAGAAATTAGAGATATTTCAGGTTCTCTTCCAAATGAACAACTTAATTTAATAAGAGCAGAAGTTAGATCTGTTATAGAAAAACAAAATGAATTATATAAATTAATAATAAAAGAGTTAAAAGAAAAAAATAAAATAATATTAAAAAATTATAAAGAGTTGTCAATGAAAGAGTTAAATTATATAGAAAAATATTATTTAGAAACTATTTTTCCATTATTAACTCCAATGGCAATTGATACTTTTAGACCGTTTCCACATTTGAATAGTGGAACAATTAATATGATTTTAAATGTAAAAGAAAAAAATGGAATATCTTTTGCAATCGTAGAGATACCGAAAGTAATTGAGAGGTTAATTAAATTACCCGAAGGAAATAATTTTATTTTATTAGAAGAGATTGTAAAAAATAATGTAAAAAAATTATTTAATGGATATGAAATTATAGATGTAGGTTATTTTAGAATAACAAGAGATGAGGATTTAATAAAAGATGGAAGTACTGGAGCGGAAGATCTTTTATTAGAGATAGAGAAAGAGCTAAAAAATAGAAAATGGGGAAATTTGGTTAGAGTTGAATACATAGAGGAAATTTCAAAAAATAATCTAAATTTTTTAAAAAAACATCTAGATTTGGAAGAAGATAATTTTTATTCAATTTCTGAGGTTTTGGATTTAACTTTTTTATGGAGTTTAGTAAATTTAAATGATTTTGATAAATTGAAATTCAAAAAAAATGTGCCTAAATATTATAAAGAATTTTCAGGAGATAATATGTTTAAAATATTGTCAAAAAAAAATATTTTACTACGACATCCTTTTGAAAGTTTTGATCATGTAATAGAATTAGTTAAAACAGCAGCGTATGATCCTAAAGTTTTAGCAATAAAGCAAACCTTGTACAGAGTAAGTGGAGATTCTCCAATAGTTAAGTATTTGAAAAAAGCTGCAGAAAATGGAAAACAAGTAAGTGTATTAGTTGAATTAAAAGCTCGATTTGATGAAGAAAGAAATGTTAGGTGGGCAAGAGAGCTAGAAGAAGCAGGATGTCATGTAATATATGGATTAAATGGGTTAAAAACTCATACTAAATGTTTATTGATTATTAGAAAAGAGGACGATGGAATAAAAAGATATGTTCATTTAGGGACAGGAAATTATAACGATTCAACAGCAAAACTTTATTCTGATTACTCTTTTTTTACAAAGGATGAAGAGGTAGGAATTGATGCAAGTCATCTTTTTAATAAGCTTACAGGATTTTCAAATGTTGATGATTGGAAAAAGCTTATAGTTGCACCAACTCATTTAAGAGAATATTTATATAAATTTATTAATAGAGAGATTGAAAATACAAAAAAAGGTGAAAGTGGAAAAATAATTATAAAAGTTAATGGTTTAACAGATCAAGGAATTATAGAAAAGCTCTATGATGCATCTAAAGTTGGAGTAGAAGTAATCTTGATTGTTAGAGGAGCTTGTTGTTTAAAAAGTGGAGTTAGTAGATTTAGTAAAAATATAAAAGTTTATAGTTTGGTCGGTAGATTTTTAGAGCATGATAGAATATATTATTTTAAAAACAATGGTGCTGAGGAGTTATATATAGGAAGTGCTGATTGTATGAGAAGAAATTTAGATGGAAGAATAGAAACAATATTTCCACTTCAAAATAAAGAGGATAAAAATAAGATTATGGAATTTTTAAAGGATATTTTAAAAGATAATGTAAAATTAAGAATACAAAATAAAGATGGAAGTTATTCTTTGATAAAAACAAAAGATAAAAGTTTAAAATATAGCTATCAAGAGGCTTATCGAGAAAAATATAGTGATTAGATAAAATTCTTGACTTTTAAACTAAAGTTTTATATTATATTAACATATACAAAAAAAGTATAAATGGAGGTATTAATTATGAGAATGATGTTATTTACAACACCAACTTGTCAATATTGTGGACCAGCTAAAGAGTTATTAGCTGATGTAGAGGGAGTAGAAATTTTAAATGCATTAGATAATCAAGATTTAGCAGAGATGTATGGAATCAGATCTGTACCTTGTTTAGTAGTAGAAAAATGTAGTGGAACACAAACATTTACAGGATTAGATCAAATATCTAAATTTGTTGATGAAAAAGGTCAATCATCAGGTGGCTGTGGATGTAGTTGCGGTCATTAATCTTTTGAACCATGTAAACGAAAGTTTATATGGTTTTTTTATTGTATTTTTTTGGATATAGTTATACTATATAATATGGTATTTATTTCGTTTTAAATAAAAGGATGTGATGAATTGAGTAAAATTTTTATAAAAAAAGATAGAGAAAAATTATGGTATAGTGGTCATCCATGGATGTATTCTGGTGCTATAGAAACAATTGAAGGAAATCCAATTGGAGGTTCAGTTGTAGAGGTATATAATTCTAAAAAAGAATTTATTGGTTATGGGCATTATAATAAAAATTCTAAAATAATGGTTCGTATGCTTGAAAAAGATATCAATAAGAAGATAGATTTTAATTGGTATTCTGAAAAAATAAAAGAAGCATTAGAATTAAGAGATATGGTAGCTACATCAAGCAATGGATATAGATTAATTCATAGTGAATCAGATTCATTACCAGGTCTTATAGTGGATCGTTTTGGAGATTTTCTAGTAATCCAAGCTTCAACTTTAGGAATGGAAACAGATAAAAATTTAATTGTAGAAGCTTTAAAAAAAGAGGTGCCTAACTTAAAAGGAATTTATGAAAAGAGTGAGGGTGACGGTAGAAAATTAGAAGGCTTAAAAGAAGTTTCAGGAGTATTGTTTGGAGAAGTTCCAGATGAAATTGAAATTTACGAGGGCGATGCTAAATTTACAATAGATTTAAAAGGACAAAAAACAGGATTTTATTCAGATCAAAGAGATAATAGAATTTTAATGGGAAAACTTTCTAAAGGTAAAGATTTTTTAGATGTTTGTAGCTATACTGGTGGTTTTTCTCTTCATGCTATGGTAAATGGTGCAAATTCAGCGACTTTGATTGATGTAAGTGAAGATGTATTGAATGTAGCTAGAAAAAATTTAAGTTCTTATAAAAATACTGAATTTATAAAAGGAAATATTTTTAATGTTTTAAGAGATTTAGTAAAAGAGGGACGTAAATGGGATTTAGTAAATTTAGATCCGCCAAAATTAGCACCCAATAGAAGAGATTTAAATAAAGCATTGAAAGCATATAAAGATATAATTTTAAATGGATTAAAGTTAACAAAAAAAGGTGGATTATTAGCTATCTATAGTTGTAGTGGGGCTGTTAGTAGTGCAGACTTAAGAATGGCTGTAGCATTTGCAGTTAAAGATGCGGGAGTAAGAGCAATAATAACAAATCAACTTCATCAAAGCCCATGCCACCCTATTTCAGTAGCAGTTTCTGAAACAGAATATTTAAAAGGATTCTTAATAAGAGTTCTATAAAAAAAACCACGTTTTCTAACGTGGTTTTTTTTATAGTTTAATTTAGTTTTTTATTTATTGGTGGAGATGACGGGAATCGAACCCGTGTCCAAAATTGCAAGCGCCATAAGCTTCTACAAGCTTAGTTTGCTATTTGAATTCGCGATAGTTACTCCCGCAAACAGGGCTAACTAAAGCTATCCTCTAGAATGTCCCCTATAGCTTAGAGAAATTACTTAGGGTAATCTGTATTTAAGTGACACCTTGATTGAACGCTCCTACAGAAGAGAATGTTCAGAGGTGAGCTGACATTATGCAGCTAAAGCGTAATTATTGTTTCCATCTAAACGATGAGTTGACCTCTCACAGCGGTCAACCTGGCCTGCTAC
>JBOFLW010000255.1:0-4679 GCA_051658065.1 Cetobacterium sp. | reverse complement strand
AAGGAGGCGTTTCGTATATGTGTCCAAACAACAACTCTACAGATCTTATAAACATAAGAGATTTATTGCCTGAAGATATCCCAATTCTTCCACTTGTTATAAGACCTATTTTTCCAAATATTTTAACTCCAATCGCTTTTACTGGTGAGGAGTTTCTAAAAGCTATAAAAGATGCTGAAGAAAATTACAACGGTTTTATCGGACTTGTATTTGTTAAAGATATAAATGACAATGATTATTTTGATTCTAACTTATATGATGTTGGAACTGTTGTTAAAATAAATAAAGTTACCTCTATTTCTCAAGATTCTGTTCAAGCCATTGTTTTTGGTATAGACCGTTTTAAAAGAAAAAAGGTTGTTAATGGAAACTCTAAAATTTGTTGGAAAGTTAAATATAATAAAGAATCAAATGATTCTTCAATAGAATTAAAAGCTTACATGCTAGCTATAATGACTGCTTTAAAAGAAATTTTTGAAGTTAATCCTATTTTAAAAGAAGAGCTGAAGCTTCTAGTTTCTCAAGCCTCATATGATCACCCTAGCATATTTATAGATTTTGTTTCATCAATGTTAAAAGCTGAAGCTAAAGATTTACAAGAACTTTTAGAAGAGTTTAACATTAATGAGCGTTCACAAAAACTTTTGACAATGTTAAAAAAAGAACTTGAAATATCTCAACTTCAAGCTAAAATTTCTAGACAAATTGATGATAAAGTTAGTAAGCAACAAAAAGAATATTTTTTAAGAGAACAATTAAAACTAATAAAGCAAGAATTAGGATTGGAAAAAGATGAAAAATCTGCTGTTATTGATAAAATAATAGATAAAATAAATCATATACATCTTTCAAGTGAAGCTGAAAAAATTGTAAATGAACAACTTGAAAAACTTTCTCTTTTAGACCAAAGCTCTCCTGAATACCATGTTGCTAGAACTTATATTGAATCTATTGTTGAATTACCTTGGGGTGTTTTTTCTAAAGATAGATTAGATATTAAAAAATCTAAAACTATTTTAGATAGAGATCATTATGGCTTAGAAGATATTAAAAATAGTATTTTAGAATTTGTAAGTACTGTTATAAAAACTGGAAATGTAAATGGCTCTATTTTATGTTTAGTTGGTCCCCCTGGAGTTGGAAAAACTTCTATTGGTAAATCTATTGCAGAAGCTTTAAATAGAAATTTCTATCGTTTCTCTGTAGGTGGTATGGTTGATGAAGCTGAAATAAAGGGACATAGAAGAACTTATATTGGTGCTATGCCAGGTAAAATAATTCAATCTTTAAAACTTGTTCAAAGTTCAAATCCCGTTATTATGATAGATGAAATTGATAAAATTGGAAATAGTTTTAGAGGTGATCCTGCTTCAGCCTTATTAGAAGTTTTAGACCCTGAACAAAACAAAGATTTCTTAGATCATTATTTAGATATTAGATATGATTTATCAAAAATTTTATTTGTTACAACAGCTAACCAATTAGATACAATTCCAAGACCTCTACTAGATAGAATGGAAATTATACATCTTTCTGGTTATATTCTTGAAGAAAAACTTCAAATTGCTCAAAAATATTTAATTCCTCAGCAGTTAAAAGCTCACTCTTTAGATGCAAAAGAAATAAGTATTAGCAAAAATGCTTTGAAATTTATAATTGATAAATATGCTAGAGAAGCTGGTGTGAGAACTTTAGATAAATGTATTAGAAAAATTATGAGAAAAGTGAATCTAAAAATTGCTGAAGGAAATACAGATAAAGTTAGAATAAGTGAATCTAATGTTGAATCTTATTTAGGTGCTCCTATTTTCACAACTGAAGAACTATATGAAAAAGAAATTCCTGGAGTTACTCTTGGTTTAGCTTGGACATCTCTTGGAGGAGCTACACTCTATATTGAAGCTACAAGTATTAGTAATAAAGATAGCGGATTAAAATTAACTGGACAATTGGGTGATGTCATGAAAGAATCTGCAGAGATTGCTTACTCATATGTAAGGTCTCTTATTTTTAAAGATTCTAGCTATTCAAGTGAAGTTAAAGAGTACTTTGATAAAAATAGAATTCATTTACACGTTCCTGAAGGAGCTACTCCTAAAGATGGTCCTTCTGCAGGTATCACAATGGCTTTAGCACTTTATTCTTTAGCTAACAATATTCCAATTAGAAAAGGAATTGCAATGACTGGTGAACTTACTTTAACTGGTAAAGTTTTACCTATCGGTGGTGTTAGAGAAAAAACTATTGCTGCAAGAAGAGTTGGAATTTTTGAATTAATTCTTCCAAAAGATAATAAAAAAGATTTTGATAGACTACCTGACTTCTTAAAAACAGGTATTACTGTTAATTATGTAGACTATTTTACAGATGTTTTAAAATATAGTATGAAATAAAAACGAGAGTATATTGACATAAAATTATGTCAATATACTCTTATTTTAATTCTAATTTTGTTATAATTTCTCCATCTAAATTTTTTATATAAAACATATCTTCTTCAAATATTCCATAACTATTTTCATTCCCACCTTTTGGTAAAGTTATTGAGCCTGGATTTAATATATAAATTTTATCTTTTTTATGAGCCAAGGGTAGGTGTGTATGACCATAAATCAATATATTTCCATCGGATAAATTTGGTAATTTATCTTCGTTATAGATATGACCATGAGTTGCAAATATTTTTTTTCCATTTAAAAATAATATTGAATAATCACTCATAATTGGATATTCTAATAACATTTGATCTACTTCACTATCACAATTACCTCTAACTGCAATTATCTTTTCTTTGTATTTGTTTAAAATTTCTGTAACTTCTTTAGGATTGTAATCCATAGGCAATGGATTTCTTGGACCATGATATAATTCATCTCCTAAAATTAATATTTGGTCTGCTTTTTCTTTGTGAAAAGCTTCTAAAGCTTTTTTTAAAAAATAACTTGAACCATGAATATCAGATATTACAAATATTTTCATATTTTTTTCCTCCTAGTTTATTTTTTTCATTATATATTAGTTTTTGAAAAAAAAAAAGAAATTTTATACTTTTTAAGTAAAATATATTATAAAAAAGTTGCGTTTCAAATAGTGAAATGGTATACTTTTTGTTGAGTGTACATTCAACTTGTATATTCAGACTTAATATTTTTTAGGAGGTTATCATGGCTCATAGAATTAATGAAGATTTATGTATCGGATGTGGAACTTGCGAGGCTGTTTGTCCAGTTAGTTGTATATCTGAGGTTGAAGGTGGAAAAAGAAGAATTGATGAAGATCAATGTATTGATTGTGGTGCTTGTGCAGGTTCTTGTCCTGTTTCTTGTATCTCTTCAGCTGATTAATTCACACATTAGAGATCATTCGTTGATCTCTTTTTTATTTACAAAGTCTTAATTTCTATACATTTTTGTATTTTTGTATTTTTATGATATAATAGTATTAAAAAATGCTTGGAGGACAACGTGGAAGACAAATTTTTAATTGAATCTTTAAATAACTTACTTAAAGATGATCTTTTCAAAATTTTAGCTAAATTTAATACGAAAATTGCTAAAAGTACTGTTAAAGGAAAAATTATCGACAAAATTATTGAGGTTTACCAAAACAACTCTATCAATTTTTTAGAAATTTTTTCTAAAGATACATTGACTTATCTTTGTGAACTTGATAACGAAAATTTAATTGTTAATGAAGAGGATTTCTTTGAATTCGAAGAATTTTTATTACCTTTACAAAGTTTCGGATTTATATCTAAAAATCCTATAAAAGAAAAAAATAATAATCATTATACTATCTCTAATTGGTTTATAGAAACTATAAAGGTTTTATCTCAAAAAGATGAAAATCAAAACTTAATAAATAGTAATCAAGAGCTTGAGATGCTTATTTTAGGAATGATTAGATTCTATGGTGTTATTGATGAAAAAAAGTTGTTAGAATTACTAGCTCCTACATTTAACGAAATATCACTTCAAAAAATGCATAGCTTTATAGATTCTAGATGGATACTTAATGTATTTATATCAAAATTAGAGGATTCTGGTAGTGGTATGATATATCTTGTTGCTGATTCTGTTTCTGAACCAGTAGATATTTTACATGAAAGTATAAAATATGAAAATTTAGATTATAAAATTTTAACAAATGATGAATATAAGAACTATTGGAATTACTTCTTCATTGAAAAAACTCAAGAGGTTGCTGACTTAATAACTTTATTCATGAATTATCAACTAGAAGGACCTCAAATTGGTTTTGAAATTACAACAACTATTGATAGAATAAAAAATAATGTTTCTATTAACGATATCTTTGAAGATACTAAAACTAGAATTATATTTAAAAATTCAAATGATGAAAATATCTTTGTAACTTTAATAACTAGAATGTCTAAATTACTACCTCTTTGGACTTTAAAAGGAAACTCTTATATTGAGATTTTTGGAGAAAACCAACCTCCTAGAACTGTTAATAAAATTGGTAGAAATGATAACTGTCCTTGTGGATCAGGAAAAAAATATAAAAAATGTTGTTCAAAATAAAAAATAGCAGCTCACAAAAATGACGTGAGCTGCTTTTCTTTTCCCTTCATAACGTTGTATAATATCATCATGAATAAAAATACTAAACCTTTAAAATATATTTTTGAAAATCACTTCCATCAAACTTGGAATAAT
>JBOFLW010000254.1:0-14419 GCA_051658065.1 Cetobacterium sp. | reverse complement strand
AATAAATAATCACTGATTTTTCTAAAAAAACCTCTAGTTTTTTTTATTCCCCAAATACTATTTAAAGCTTTTTCAATAACTGAAAATGTTGAAATAACAACCCATCCTAAAGACAAAAATCCAACTCCTGCTATAATACCACTTCTTGTATTTTCCAATAAATTTTGTGCTATTTCTAAAACATCTTTTATTGTTTCTTCATTTAAGGGAGAACTATTTGTTAACTGCTTTAAATAATAACTGTCAATTCCAAACCAACGTCCAATACTAAAAACTATGGCTAAAATTGGAATAAAAGATAAAGTTGTAAAATAACAAAGTGTATTTGCCCATAAATTTGAATTGGAACGTTTATAGTTTTCAAAAGCTCCTTTCATCTGACTATAAAAATTTGTTAATTGAAGATCTAATATGTACTCTTTAATTTTTTCTAACATTTTGTAACCTCCTGATGTATTTTTCATATTTTACCATTTTATTCCTTTAATAAGGTATTAAAAAAACCTCATTAAAATTAATTAATGAGGTTTCCTTAATACGGGGGGATATTATTTTACTATTAGCACTTTAATTATAATTTTTAGACAAAAAAAAAGTCTAAAAAGTTTTAAATTTTATTTTTTTATTTTATTTTTAAAAAAAATTATGATACTTAATTTTTAATGTATATATCTTTAAAAATATTTTTACTACATTAATTATAATACTCTATGTAGAAAGCTAGGATTTCATTGATTTTTTTTTATAATCATGCTATACTTTAGTTGGATAATTTATACTAGAGCTAAAAAGAGTGGGGAAATCCCACTCTTTCTTTATAGTTTTTATTAGAAAAGAGGTGATATTTATGATAAAACTTGATAAAAGAGAGATGGAAGAAACTCTTATAAAAATAGAAAAGGTTGTTTTGCCTGCTATTGAAAAAAGAGATGTTGATCTCGTTGATTTAGAATATGTTCAAGAAGGTGGATACCTTTATGTTCGTATATTTATAGAAAGACCTGAAGGAGATATTTCTCTTGAAGATTGTGGAAGCCTTAGTAACGAGCTTGATGAAACTATTGATGCTTTAATACCACATAAGTTTTTCTTAGAGGTTTCTTCACCTGGTGTTGAAAGGCCTTTAAAAAAAGAGAGTGATTTTATAAGATTTAACGGTGAAAATATTAAAGTTAGTTTAAAGCATAAACTTAATGATAGCAAAAATTTCGAAGGTATTATCGAAGATTTTAAAGATGAAGTGCTTTTCCTAAATATAAAAGGACAAACTCTTGAAATACCTTTCAAAGAGATCAAAAAAGCAAACATTGTTTTTAATTTTAGTGATATTTAATTTTAGGTAGTTATAGTTAGGAGGAAATAACCATTATGAAAAGTAAAGATGGAAAAATCTTTTTAGAAGCTCTTGAGCAGCTTGAAAAAGAAAAAGGAATAAATAAAGAAAGTCTTCTTGAGGCTGTAGAGCAAGCTATGCTTGCTGCTTATAAAAAGCATTATGGTGAAGAGGAAAATGTAGAAGTTGAAATTAATAGATCTACTGGTGAGGTTAAAGTTTTTGAAATTAAAACTGTTACTACAACTGAAGATTTATACGATGCTGCACTTGAAGTTTCTGTTGAGGATGCTGTTGAAGCTGGTCACAGAAGAGCAAAAGTTGGAGATGTTATTAAGCTAGATGTTAACTGTGAAGAGTTTAGAAGAAATGCTATACAAAATGGTAAGCAAATTGTAATTCAAAAAGTTAGAGAAGCTGAAAGACAAAATATATTTGATAAATTCAAAGATAAAGAACATGATATTATGACTGGTGTTATCAGAAGAATTGATGAAAAAAGAAATATTTTTATCGAATTTGATGGTTGTGAAGCTATACTTGCAACTCCTGAGCAATCACATTCAGATGTTTACAGAGTTGGAGAAAGAATTAAGGTTTATGTAGCTGAAGTTGAAAAAACAAACAAGTTCCCTAAAATTATAATCTCTAGAAAAAATGAAGGACTTCTTAGAAAGTTATTTGAATTAGAAATTCCAGAGATTGCTAGTGGAGTTATTGAAATTAAATCTTTAGCTAGAGAAGCTGGTTCAAGAGCAAAAGTTGCTGTTTTCTCAAATGATGAAAATATAGATACTGTTGGTGCTTGTATTGGACAAAAAGGATTAAGAATTAGAAACATCGTTAATGAATTAAACGGTGAAAAAATTGATATCGTTGTTTGGAAAGAAGATATTAAAGAGTTTGTTTCTGCTGTTCTTAGCCCTGCAAAAGTTATTAGTGTTGAAGTTCTTGAAGAGGGAGTTACTGCTAGAGTTTTAGTTGAAAATTCTCAACTTTCATTAGCTATTGGTAAAAATGGTCAAAACGCTAGACTTGCTGCTAAATTAACTGGTATGAGAGTAGATATCAAAACTGTTGATTCTTTCATGGCTGAAAACTCTGAAAATACATTAGATGTAAACGAGGAAGAAAATGCCTAATACTACTCCAGAAAGAACTTGTGTAGTTTGTAGAGAAAAAAAAGATAAAAGCGATTTATTTAGAATTGCCAAAATAAATGAAACTAACTATTCATTTGATGAAAAGCATAAATTACAGACTAGAGCAATTTATGTTTGTAAAACTCATGAGTGTATAAAAAGAATTTCTAAAAATAAAAAGTATAATTTAAAAATCGAAGATTTACTAATAATGGTAAATCTTTTAAAAAAGCAATCGAAGGATTATTTAAATATTCTTAAAGCAATGAAAAATTCTGAACATTTAACTTTTGGTATCAACATGGTTATGGAGGAAATCGAACATATTCATTTCCTTATAATTGCAGAAGATATCAGTGAAAAAAATGACAGGAAATTAATCGCTAAAGCTAAAGAATTAAATATCCCTTATGCTCATTTTGGAGATAAAGCACAACTTGGAGAAATCTTTAATAAAGATGAAATCAATGTTATAGCTATTAAAAATAAAAGAGTTGCTAGAGGTATTACTGAATAATTTTTAGATATTAGGAGGAACCAATGAAAAAAACTATGGATTTTAATGAAGAAGTAGATAACTCAGCTGTTGAAGCTACATCTACTAAAAAAAATAAAAATAAAAATAAGAACAAAAATAATGCTGACGCTTCTAATGATGAAGTTAAGTCTAAAAAGAAAAGAAAAGGAAGAAGAGCTGACTTTATTGTAAATAAAGCTGAGCAAGGTCCTGAAATTATAGAAGAAGATGGAATGAAAATAATCAAAATCAGAGGTGAAATAACTTTAGGTGATTTCGCTGATAGATTAGGTGTTGGAAGTTCTGAGCTTATAAAAAAATTATTCTTAAAAGGTCAAATGCTAACAATAAATACAACTATTTCTTTAGAATTAGCTGAAGAATTAGCTGAAGATTATGAAGCTCTTGTTGAACTTGAAGAAGAGATTGAATTAGATTTCGGTGATAAATTTGCACTAGAAATTACAGATAGAGCTGAAGATTTAATTGAAAGAGCTCCTGTTATTACAATCATGGGACACGTTGACCACGGAAAAACATCTTTACTAGATGCTATTAGAACTACTTCTGTAGCTTCTGGAGAAGCTGGTGGAATCACTCAGAAAATTGGTGCTTACCAAATCACTAAAGCTGGAAGAAAAATTACTTTCGTAGATACTCCTGGACATGAGGCGTTCACGGATATGAGAGCTAGAGGAGCACAAGTTACTGATATAGCTATACTTGTTGTTGCTGCTGATGATGGTGTTATGCCACAAACTATAGAAGCTTTATCTCATGCTAAAGCTGCACATGTACCAATTATTGTTGCTATCAACAAAATTGATAAAGAGGGTTCTAACCCAATGAGAATTAAACAAGAGCTTATGGAGCACGGTTTAGTTTCTGTTGAATGGGGAGGAGATACTGAGTTTGTTGAAGTTTCTGCAAAGGCTAAATTAAACCTTGATGAGCTTTTAGATACAATCTTAATTACTTCTGAAATCTTAGAATTAAAAGCTAATCCTAAGAAAAGAGCAAAAGGTATTGTTTTAGAATCTAGATTAGATCCTAAAGTTGGACCAATAGCTGACGTTTTAATTCAAGAGGGAACTCTTAAAATAGGAGAGGTTATTGTTGCTGGAGAATCTATGGGAAAAGTTAGAGCTCTTGTTAATGATTTAGGAGCTAAAGTTCAATCTGCTACTGTTTCTCAACCTATAGAAATAATTGGATTCAATGATGTTCCTTCTGCTGGAGATACATTCTATGTAATTCAAAATGAACAACACGCTAAAAGAATCGTTGAAGAAGTTGCTAAGCAAAGAAAAATTTCTGAAGTTACTAGAAAATCTATTTCACTTGAGACTTTATCTCAACAAATGGATCATGCTAACATTAAAGAACTTAACTTAATTTTAAGAGCTGATTCTAGAGGTTCTGTTGAAGCTTTAAGAGATTCACTTTTAAAACTTTCTCATGAAGAAGTTATGGTTAACATTATTCAGGCTGCATCTGGAGCAATTACTGAGAGTGACGTTAAACTTGCTGAAGCATCAAATGCAATCATAATTGGATTTAACGTTAGACCTACTACAAAAGCTTTAAAAGAAGCGGATGCTAGTGGTGTTGAAGTTAGAACATCTAACATAATATACCATATCACAGAGGATATTGAAAAAGCATTAACTGGAATGCTTGATCCTGAATTCAGAGAGATGTATTCTGGAAGAATTGAAATCAAAAAAGTATTCAAAGTTTCTAAAGTTGGAAACATTGCAGGATGTGTTGTTGTTGATGGTAAAGTTAGAAAAGATTCAAATATCAGAATCTTAAGAAATGGTGTTATTGTTTACGAAGGTAAATTAAACACTCTTAAAAGATATAAAGACGACGCTAAAGAAGTTGTTGCTGGTCAAGAATGTGGTTTAGGAATTGAAAACTTTAATGATATTAAAGATGGAGATATTGTAGAGGCATTCGATATTATAGAAATTAAAAGAACTTTAAAATAAAAGTAGGTGATTTAAAATGAATAAAAAAAGATTGGCTGCAATCGAGAAAGAGGTTTCTAGAGTTGTCTCTAAAGCTCTCTTTGAAGAGATAAAAAATCCAAAATTAAAAAAAGCTATGGTTTCAGTTACTAGTATAAAAATTACTGATGACTTAAAATTTGCTGATTTATTTTTCAGTATCATGCCTATAGCTGGTAAACCAATTAATAAAAAAGAAGTTTTAGAAGGATTAAATGAGATTAAAGGTTTTCTTAGAAAAAGAGTGTCTGAAGAACTAGCCTTAAGATATACTCCTGATATAAGAATTAAGCTGGATGAGACTATAGAACACGCTATTAAAATCTCCCAGTTACTTGATAGTTTAAAAGGTTAATTTATGCACTGGGAATATAAAACAGTATCTGAAAATCTTGTTGAAACTAAGGCTAGTCAATGGAACGTTTCTAAATTTTTAGCTACTTTACTTTTAAAAAAGGGCTTTTTAGAAAAAGATGATGTAGATAATTTTCTTAATCCATCTATTAATAAATTTAGAAATCCTTTTGATTTTGAAATGATGGATAGCGTTGTTGAAAAAATAGTCTCTGCTAAAAATAATAATCAAAAATTATTTATTTATGGAGACTATGATGTTGATGGTATTACTGCTGCTATTTTTCTTGTATTAGCTTTTAGAGAGATTGGAATTGATATAGATTATTATATTCCTAATAGAATGGATGAAGGATATGGATTAGATAAAACTACTATTGATTTTATTCATAAGAATTCTGGAAAATTGATTCTTACTGTTGATACTGGTGTTAACTCTTTTGAAGATGTTGAATATGCTAGAACTCTTGGTATTGAAGTTATAGTTACAGATCACCATAAAAGTGTAAAAGATGATGAAGAGGATAATATTCTCTTCATCAATCCTAAACTTAGTGATAATTATAAATTTAAATCTTTAGCTGGTGCTGGAGTTGCTTTAAAAGTTGCTCAAGCTGTATATTCTCATTTAAACGAAGATTTTTCAAAACTTTATCAATTTATGGATATTGTTATGATAGGAACTGTCGCAGATGTTGTTCCTATGTTTGATGAAAACAGAATCATTATAAGTAAAGGATTAGAAACTCTTAAAAATACAAAAATTAAAGGCTTGGTATATCTTACAAAATATTTGAAACTTTATAATAAAGATATTAGTACTACTGATATTAGCTATTTTGTTTCACCCTTAATTAATTCTTTAGGTAGACTTGGAAATTCAAAATTAGGTGCTGATTTTTTTATAAAAACTGATGATTTTGAAATATATAATATTATCGAAGAGATGAAAAAAGCTAATAAACAAAGAAGAGAACTTGAAAGAATGATATTTGATGAAGCTAATAAAATGATTGCTGAAAAAATTGATAAGAATGAACTTAAATATATTTTTGTAGCATCTGAAAGATGGCATCCTGGAGTTATTGGAGTTGTTGCATCAAGATTAAGTGTTAAATATAATCTACCTGTTGCTATGATTTCTTTAAAAGACGGTATCGCTAAGGCTTCATGTAGAAGTATTCTCGGTGTAAATATTTTCAATATTCTTAAACTAATTGAAGATAAATTAATACGTTTTGGTGGACATGACCTTGCTGCTGGATTTATTGCAAAAGAGGAAAATCTTTCTGAAATTGAACTTTTATTTGAAAGAGAGATTCAGATTCATGAACATAATATAAATCAACCTAAATTTTTAGAGATTGATTTACAGCTACCAATTGACAAAATTAATAAAAATATTATTACTGATCTTAAAAAATTAGGTCCTTTTGGCCTTGAAAATAAGCATCCCTATTTTATTGATAGAGGAGTTAAAATTATAGATACAAAGTTTTTCGGTATTGAAAATAGACATTTTAATGGTCTATTGCTAAAAAATGGAAAAACTTATCCTTTAGTAGCATTTGATTTAAGTTCTAAACTATGTTCTAATAGCAAAAATATGCTTTATGACATTGTTTATTATCCTGAAAAGATTGTTAATAGAGGAGAGGAATATTATCAGTTTCGTTTAAAAGATCTTAAGTCTCATAAGATTTAAGTCATTATAATACATACATACTTTGAGGAGGAAATAATGAAACACGAATTAAAAAAAATTGAACATTCAGCAGTTGAAATCAAAATAACTTTAACTACTGAAGAGTTATCACCAATCAAATCTGAGGTTATCAAAACTTTAGCTACTAAAGTTGAGGTTCCTGGATTCAGAAAAGGACATGCACCTTTAAACAAAGTTGAAGCTGCTTTTGCTGAAGCTGTTAAAGAAGAGGTTGTTGAAGCTGCTCTTAAAGCTAACTTTGAAAAAGTTGTTGCTGAAGAAAAAATTGCTCCAGTAAGTTTCATTTATGATCTTGTTGCTGAAATGAAAGAAACTCTTGAGATGACTTTTAAAGTTGATGTTTATCCTGAAATTACTTTAGGAGAATACAAAGGTTTAGAAGTTGAAAAAGAAACTTTTGAAATGAACGAAGAGCTTTTAAATAAAGAGATTGAAAATATGTTAACTGCTAAAGCTAAATTAGAAGATGCTGCAGAAGGACATAAAGCTGAAATGGGTAACACTGTTGATCTTGCTTTTGAAGGATTTGTTGATGGTGTAGCTTTCGAAGGTGGAAAATCTGATTCTCACCAATTAAAATTAGGTTCAAAAATGTTCATCGATACATTTGAAGAGCAATTAGTTGGATACACTGTTGGTCAAGAAGGAGAAATCAACGTTACTTTCCCTACTGAATACCATTCAGAAGCTTTAGCTGGAAAACCTGCTACATTCAAAATTAAAATAAACTCTATCAAAACTTTAGCTACTCCATCATTAACTGAAGAGTTTGCTGTAGAAGCTGGTTTTGAATCTGTTGAAGATTTAAAAGCTAAAAAGACAGTTGAAATAACAGCTAAAGAAGAAGCTAGAGTTAAGAATAACTTTGTTGGAAAATTAATCCAAAAGTTAGTTGCTGATTCTAAAGTAGAAGTTCCTAAATCTATGGTTGTTAGAGAAGTAGAAAACAGAATGGCTGAGATGAACCAACAATTAGCTGCTCAAGGAATGGATATTGACCAATACCTTAAAATGACTGGTATGACTAAAGAGCAAGCTTTCAACCAAATCGCTCCTATGGCTCATAACAAAGTTCAAGTTGACATCATTTTAGAAGCTATCGCTAAAGCTGAGAATCTTGAAGTAACTGCTGAAGAGTTATCTGCAAAAGTTGAAGATATCGCTAAAATGTACGGAATGACTAAAGAGCAATTAGAAGCTGAATTAGTTAAGAATTCTAACTTAGAAGAATTCAACCACAGCATCAGAACTGAGAACTTAACTCAGAAAGCTATTGAAATCATCGTAAACAATGCAAAGTAATAGTTAATACATATTGAGTAGAGTTAATCCTCTACTCAATACTATTTTTAAAAATTAGTGTTAAATACCTAATTTTTTAAGTATTTAACTTTAAATTTTTAAAGTAAGTTTTAAAGGAGGGATAAAATGTATAGTCCAACAGTTATTGAAAATACAGGTAAAGGTGAAAGAGCCTATGATGTTTTTTCTAGACTTCTTAAAGATAGAATTATTTTCTTAGGTTCTGAAATTGATGATCAAATTGCTAATGCAATTGTTGCTCAACTCCTTTTCTTAGAAGCTGAAGATCCTAATAAAGATATAATTATGTATATAAACAGTCCTGGAGGGGTTATAACTTCTGGTATGGCAATTTACGATACAATGAATTACATTAAACCTGATGTACAAACTGTTTGTATTGGTCAAGCTGCTAGTATGGGAGCTCTTTTACTTTCTGCTGGAGCAAAAGGAAAAAGATATTCACTTGAAAATTCTAGAATTATGATTCATCAACCTCTTGGTGGAGCTAAAGGTCAAGCTACTGATATTGAAATTCAAGCTAAAGAAATTTTAAGAATGAAAGATTTAACTTCTAAAATTTTAAGTAAGAATACAAATAAATCAGTTGAAGAAATTTTAAACTCAACTGAAAGAGATAATTTCATGAGTGCTGATGAAGCTAAAGAATTTGGTTTAATCGACCATGTATTTGTTAGATAAGGAGGGAAAAGATGAACAAAAAAGAAAAATGCTCTTTCTGTGGAAGAGGTCAAGATGAAGTTTCTAAACTTTTCTCTGGTCTTGATGGAGCTTTTATTTGTGATGAGTGTATCGAAACTTGTTTTGATATGCTTGGATATGAAAATGATATCTACTATGGAGACAAAAAAAGTGAAGAAATTGCTAAACACTCTTTAACAGGAGTTGAATTACCTACTCCAAAAGAGATCAAAGCTAGACTTGACGAATATGTTATTGGTCAAGATGAAAGTAAAAAAGTTTTAGCTGTTTCTGTTTATAACCACTATAAAAGAATTATGCATAAAGATAACGGAAGTAAAGATGTTGAGCTTCAAAAATCTAATGTACTTCTTGTTGGTCCTACTGGATCTGGAAAAACACTTTTAGCACAAACTCTTGCTAGAACATTACATGTTCCTTTTGCTATAGCTGATGCAACTACTTTGACTGAAGCTGGATATGTTGGAGATGACGTTGAAAATGTTCTTGTTAGACTTTTACAAGCTGCTGATTATGATGTTACTGCTGCAGAAAAAGGAATTATTTATATAGATGAAATTGATAAAATTGCAAGAAAATCTGAAAATGTATCTATTACTAGAGATGTTTCTGGAGAAGGAGTTCAACAAGCTCTTTTAAAAATTATAGAAGGTACTAAATCTCAAGTTCCACCACAAGGTGGAAGAAAACATCCTAACCAAGAACTTATAGAAATAGATACAACTAATATTCTATTTATTGTTGGTGGAGCATTTGAAGGGCTTGAGAAAATTATAAAATCAAGAACTAATAAAAAAGTTCTTGGATTTGGTGCTTCTCAAGATACAATTGAAGCTGAAAAAGAGATTGAACTTTTAGGTAAAATTCTTCCAGAGGATTTAGTAAGACAGGGTATAATACCAGAACTAGTTGGTAGATTACCTGTTTTAACAACATTAACTCCTTTAGATGAAAATGCCTTAGTTAAAATTTTATCAGAGCCTAAGAATTCAATTGTTAAACAGTATCAAAAATTCTTTGAAATGGAAAATGTTAATCTTGAATTTGAAGAGGATTCTTTAAAGAAAATTGCTACTCTTGCTTTAGAAAGAAAAATCGGAGCTAGAGGACTAAGATCTATTACAGAAAATATAATGACTGATCTTATGTTTGAAATTCCTTCTGATAAATCTATTAAAAAAGTTACGATTACAGCTGATTCAATTCAAGATTCTAAAAAAGTTAAAATTGAGCACTAAGGAGTGATTACTAATGAGTAGATTACCTTTTTTACCTACTAGGGAAATGGTTCTTTTCCCAGGAACAGCATCTCCTCTTTATGTTGGAAGAGAAAGAAGCTTATCAACAATGAACTTTGCTATGAAAACAAAAAATAAATTAGTCCTTAGTTTGCAAAAAGACTCTTTAGATGAAAATCCTCCTCTTCCTGAAGGAGTTCATAAAATTGGTGTTGTTGCTACTATAGTACAATCTATTCCGCTACCTAATAAAAGTATAAAAGTTCTTATTGACGTTGATAAAAGAGTTCTTATTGAAAATATTATTGAAGAAGATGGTATTTTATTCGCTGATTACAGTGTTATATCTTCAACTGAAGAACCTTCAGCTGAACTTACAGCTTTAAAAAGAAAAGCTATTACTTTATTTGAAGAGTATTCAACATTAACTAATCAAATCAGTGCTGAGTTAATGGTTCAATTGAAAGGGTTTAGAAAAGCTGGAAAAATATTTGATTCAATTGCTTTTAATTTAGAAATTGAAGATAATTTAAAAACAGAACTTCTTGAACTTCTTGATGTTAATGCTAGAGGATATAGATTAATTCAAATCTTAAATAATGAAATTGAAATAGCTTCAATTGAATTAAAAGTAGATCAAAAAGTAAAAGAAAAAATTAATGAAAGCCAAAAAAGTTATTTTATAAGAGAAAAAATTAGTACTCTTAGAGAGGAACTTGGAAAAACTGGTGGAGATGAAGAGGTTGATGAACTTTTTGATAAAGTTAAAAATTCTAACCTTCCTACAGAAGCTAAACAAAAATTAGAAACTGAATTAAAAAAACTTTCTAAAATGGCTCCTTACTCTGCTGAGGCTACAGTTTCAAGAGCTCATATTGAGACAGTTTTAGATTTACCTTGGGGAGTTACAACTACTGAAGTACTTGATTTAAAAATTGCTCATGATGTTTTAGAAAAGGACCACTATGGTCTAAAAGATGTTAAAGAAAGAATTCTAGATTATTTAGCTGTTAAAAAATTAAATCCTGATATGAAAGGAACTATACTTTGTTTAGCTGGACCTCCTGGTGTTGGTAAAACATCTTTAGCTAAATCTGTTGCTGATGCTATCGGAAGAAACTTTATCAGAGTTTCTTTAGGTGGAGTTAGAGATGAAGCTGAAATTAGAGGTCATAGAAGAACTTATATAGGTTCTATGCCTGGTAGAATTATTAAAGCTATTAAAAATGCAGGTAGTGTAAATCCTGTTATTCTTTTAGATGAAATTGATAAAATGTCTAATGATTTTAAAGGAGACCCTGCTTCTGCTATGCTTGAAGTTTTAGATCCTGTTCAAAATAAACATTTTGAAGATCATTATTTAGATATGCCTTTTGATTTATCAAATGTTTTCTTTATTGCTACTGCAAATGATTTAAGAAGCATCCCTGGACCTTTAAGAGACAGAATGGAGATTATAAACTTATCTTCATATACTGAATTTGAAAAGTTACATATTGCTAATAACTATCTTTTAAAAGAAGCACAAATTGAAAATGGTTTATCTAAAATTAAAATTAATGTAACTGATAAAGCTATTTTAAAAATTATTGACGAGTATACTATTGAAGCTGGAGTTAGAAACTTAAAAAGAGAAATTTCTAATCTATTTAGAAAAATAGCTCGAAAAGTTATTGATACAGATGCTAAATCTGTTAGTATTACGGTTAAAAATTTAGAGTCGTATTTAGGACATCCTAAATTTAGACCTGAAAAAATGAAAAAATCTATCTCTAAGGTTGGAGTAGTTAATGGATTAGCTTGGACTGCTGTTGGTGGAATGACTCTAGAAGTTCAAGGTGTTAAAATTCCTGGTAAAGGAAGTTTATCTTTAACTGGAACACTTGGAAATGTTATGAAAGAATCAGCTACTGTTGCTTTTACGTATTTAAAAGCTAATATTGAAAAATTTGGAATAGATCCAGCTGTTTTAGAGAAGAAAGATATCCATCTTCATTTCCCTGAAGGAGCTACACCAAAAGATGGTCCATCTGCAGGTACTGCTATTACAACGACTATTTTATCAATATTAACTGATAGAAAAGTTAAGCAAACATTTGCTATGACAGGTGAAATAACTATAACTGGTGAAGTGTTACCTGTTGGTGGAATCAAAGAAAAAGTTATCGGAGCTCACAGAGCTGGAATTAAGAGTATCATTCTTCCTGAAGATAATAAGGTTGATGTTGAGGATATTCCTCAAGAAGTAATGAAGGATATAAAAATCTACTTTGCTTCAACATATGATGATGTTGAAAAACTTGCTCTTGAAAAATAATAGAAAGAGGTAAAATGATGATTGTTAAACAAGCAGATTTTGTAAAATCAGCTGTATTTGAAAGAGATTATCCTGAAGAGCTTACGAATATTGAATTTGCTTTCGTTGGGAGATCAAATGTTGGTAAATCATCTCTTATAAATAGTATTACAGGTAGAAATAAACTAGCTAAAACTAGTAAAACTCCAGGTAGAACTCAACTAATTAACTATTTCTTAATCAATAAAGAAGTTTTCTTTGTTGATTTACCTGGATATGGTTTTGCTAAAGTTCCTAAAGAGATGAAAAAAGAATGGGGATTAACAATGGAGAGATACCTTGCTAGTCCTAGAAAAAAACTTGTATTCGTTCTTTTAGATATAAGAAGAATTCCAAGTGGTGAAGATTTAGATATGCTTAGATGGTTAGACCATTATGGAACTCCATTTAAAATTATATTCACTAAAATGGATAAAGTTTCAAATAATGATAAATTTAAAGCTTTAAAAGATATTAGAACAAAAGTTGATTTCCATAACGATGATGTTTTCTTCCACTCATCACTTAATAATAATGGAAAAGAACAAGTTTTAAATTATATTGAAAGTTGTTTAACGGGAGAGATTGAATAGGAGGATTTTAAATGAATGAATTAGCTACTACTTATTCCCCTAATGAAATAGAAGGGAAATGGTATCAATATTGGGAGGAGTCAAAATTTTTTGCTGCTACTCTTGATGATAATAAACAAAATTATTCTATAGTTATTCCACCACCAAATGTAACTGGTATATTACATATGGGGCATATTCTTAATAACAGTATTCAAGATGTACTTGTTAGACATAAAAGAATGAGTGGATATAACACTCTATGGATGCCTGGAACAGATCATGCTGGTATAGCAACTCAAAATAGAGTTGAAAGAAAATTAGCAGAAGATGGTTTAACTAAAGAAGACTTAGGTAGAGATAACTTTATAAAGCAAGTTTGGGAGTGGAAAGAACAATACGGTGGAGCAATCACTAACCAACTTAGAAGAATAGGTGCTTCATTAGATTGGGATAGAGAAAGATTCACTATGGATGAAGGTCTTTCTGATTCTGTTAAAGATATTTTTATCAAACTTTTTAACGATGGTTTAATCTATCAAGGTGAATACATGGTTAACTGGTGCCCTAGATGTGGTACTGCTCTAGCTGATGATGAAGTTGAACATGAAGAAAAAGCTGGTTCTTTATGGAATATTAAATATCCTGTTAAAGATTCAGATGAATTCTTAATAATAGCTACTACTAGACCTGAAACTATGCTTGCTGACGTTGCTATCGCTGTTAATCCTAATGATGAAAGATATTCTCACCTTGTAGGTAAAAATGTTATTTTACCTTTAGTTGGTAGAGAAATTCCTGTTATAGCTGATGAATATGTAGATATTGAATTTGGTACTGGTGCACTAAAAATAACTCCAGCACATGATCCTAATGACTTTGCTCTTGGACAAAAGTTTAATTTACCTATAATTAATATGATGACTCCTGAAGGAAAAGTTTCTAACGAATACCCTGCTTATGCTGGAATGGATAGATTTGAAGCTAGAAAGAAAATAATTCTTGATTTAGAAGCATCTAATTCTTTAGTTAAAATTGAAGCTCACTCACATAATGTTGGTGGATGTTACAGATGTAATACTGTTGTTGAACCTAGAGTTTCTAAGCAATGGTTCGTTAAAATGGAACCTTTAGCTCAAAAAGCTTTAGAAGTTGTTAGAAATGG
>JBOFLW010000253.1:0-1396 GCA_051658065.1 Cetobacterium sp. | reverse complement strand
TCATCACTTGTCCATGTTTGAGGCATATAATATAACATTCCTGGGTCAAATCTATTTCCACCACTAGCACAAGATTCAAATAAAATCTCTGGGAACTCTGTTGTTAATTTTTCTAAAAGTTCATATAGACCTAAAATATATCTATGGAAAACTTCACCTTGATTTTTAGAATCTAAAACTTCAGACCAAACCTCTGTCATTGGTCTGTTCATATCCCATTTCACATAAGATATTTTAGATTCTCTCAGTATTTTTGAAAGTTTTTCATATAAATATTCACGAACATCAGCTCTTCCTAAATCTAAAGTATGCTGATTTCTACTTGGAGTATTATATCTTTCTGGAACTCTTAAAATCCAATTTGGATGCTCTCTATAAAGGTCACTATATTTATTTACCATCTCTGGCTCAAACCAAAGACCAAATTTAATTCCCATCTCTTCAACTTTTTTAGATAATCCATCTATTCCAGATGGTATTTTATCTAAATTACACCACCAATCTCCAAGCCCTGTTTTATCACTATCTCTAACTCCAAACCATCCATCATCTAAAACAAATAACTCTACACCTAACTCTTTCGCTTTTTTTGCTATATCTAAAATTTTCTCTTCATCAAAATCAAAATATGTAGCTTCCCAGTTATTTAAAAGAATTGGTCTAACCTTATCTCTCCAAACTCCTCTAGCCAATCTTTCTCTATAGATTCTATGATAATTTAAACTTAAACCACTCATTCCATCTTTAGAGTAACTCATAACAACCTCAGGAGATTGGAACTCTTCACCTTTTCCTAAACTCCACTCAAAATTAAATGGATTTATTCCAATTGAAACTCTCAATTTGTTATACTGACTTTTTTCAACCATCTCAATATGATTTCCACTATAAACTAAGTTAAATCCATAAACTTCACCAGAGAACTCTGTAGTTTCTTTTCTTTTTAAAGCTATAAACGGATTATTGTTTACACTACTTGTACCTCTTTTACTATCTATTACAAATTTATTTTGATTAACTTTACTCACTTCAACATGTCTCTCTCTTGACCATGCTCCAGAAAGGTGTACAATCTCAAAATCAGGCTCTTTAAAATCTAAAGAAGCACTTAAAAACCGTTCTAAAACTAATTTTTCATCTGAATTATTTTTAATTTTAGCATTTCTAGTCACAATATCATAATTTTTAAAAATAGTGTAACTTAAAGTTAAAACCGAACCTATAACTTCATCTTTTAAATGAATTTTTAATGTTTTGGCTTCATCTTTACTCTCTACATAAGTGTTTGGTAGGTTTTTTAAATTTTCTTTTCCCTCTATAATTTCATAAGAATCATAAACAAAGTTTGTAATTCTACTTCCATTCTCTTGTAAAACAACTAAAGCTGGCTCTCTAT
>JBOFLW010000252.1:0-3695 GCA_051658065.1 Cetobacterium sp. | reverse complement strand
TTCCTTTCTCTTGAGGACAATAAAAAAACAAGAATTAAAGTTTGATTATTATTTATTAATAATTGACTACTACCATAAAATAAAATATAATTTTATTATAAAAAAAGTCGTAGTATAAAATCTATGACTTTTTTTATATTTACTAAACTTAGTCCAAATATAAAAAACGAATTCTTTATAAAATTGATTTTAACACTAGTCTAATCACTCTTGCTAGTATTTTATCCTAAAAAGTATCGGAATCGTTTTTTAGGCACTATAAAAGCTTTTAAATGGTGTTTTAAATATGTTTTTAGATTCGTTTAATGACTAATGATAGAAATATCTTTTATTTTATTTGTTACTGTATCAAAATAACGGTCATTAATGAAAGTATTAAAAATTCTTGCTGAAATTTTTAAGGTATAGTACAATAATCTACGAACTAAAGTTTTGACAATGGAGGAAATATATGAAAAAAGTTTATGGTTATTGTAGAATATCCCATAGAAAACATGTTATAAAGAAGCAAATAGAGAACATTTTAAAGGCTTATCCAGAAGCAAAACTTTTCCCAGAAGTTTTCTCAGAAACTACTATGGTTAGAACAGAATGGATTAAACTTAAAGAGCTTGTTAAAGCTGGAGATACTATTATTTTTGATTCTATTAGTAGAATGAGTAGAAATAGTGATGAAGGCATTCGGGATTATATGTACTTATTAGATAGGAATATAAACCTTGTATTCCTAAAGGAACCGTATATAAACACAGAAATCTATATAGGAAAAATGAAAGCTAATAATAATGTTCAATCTGATTATTTAGATTTGACTGAAACTATAATGAAAGGTCTTAGAGAATATCTAAAGAGATTAGTGACTAAACAAATAATAATAGCATTTGATTTGGAAGAAAAAGAGATTATGAACAAGAAACAACGAACTAGAGAGGGAATGGCGATTGCTAAAGCTAATGGCAGCATAATAGGGCGTTCAAAAGGTGATGTATATGAAACTAAAAAATCAAAATTAGCTAAAAAGAAGATATTGAAATATTCAAAAGAGTTTGGTGGAAATATGAATGATAAGGAACTTATGGAAGATATTTTGAAAATTGCTAGAAATTCGTATTATAAATACAAAAAAGAATTGATACAGAATAAATACCAAGAACCTTTACCAGTAAAGGCTTCTATAGAAATTCCAGTAGCTCAAAAATATAAAACAAGTCATGAAATATCGGAAATACAAAAAAAAGTTGAATTGTTCTTAATAGAACAGCCGATTGATTTTTTCAAAGATAAAAATAACAAAAAAATTAAAGTTCATAATTTGTTTACAAGAGTTAATTACATATTTGAGAATAAATTAGAATATGAAGATTACAAAAGTTTATTCAAGATATATTTGAGTGTCAAAAAGATTTAGGCAGTGCTAACAGTAATTTTAAGCTAATAGAATCAAAACAACTCTTATTGAGTTGCTTTAATTCTATTTTTATCTTTTAGCAATAACACATAGTTATAATAACATTGCTTACTTATAGATAATTCTTTCTGAATTTCAACAGCTTTTAGCTCTCGTTTTAAAAATTTTTCATAATATTTTCTAAAAACTTCAAGGTTAACTTTTTGAGTTCTTCCAAACTTACGTCCCTCTTCAATTGCTCTTTTTCTTCCTTCTGAAGTTCTTCCTATAATCTTTTTTCTTTCTTGCTCTGCAACTTCTAATATGACATCTAACAAAGCATTAGCCATTATTTCAATAAAACCTTCGTTTTCTTTGATTTTATCTATTATAAACTCTTTAAGATAAGGCATATCTAAACATACTAATTCTATATCCTGTTTAATTAGAGATACAATGAGATCCTTAGTTTCTTTTCGATTTCTTCCTAATCTATCAATCTCTTTTATTACAAGAACATCTCCATATTTTAAAACTGAGATGAGTTCATTTAATCCCACTCTATTTAAGGTCTGTCCTGTATATTTATCAGTGAATATAAATCTTGGATTAACTCCATATTTTATAAGAGCATCAATTTGTCTTTGAAGATTTTGATGCTTAGTGCTTACTCTACAATATCCGTATATCATTTAGTTTTACCTTCCTAGTTTTCTGTAGTATCTATATATTTTACTTCACTCATAAGTTTTAGTCTATAAATATTTAAAATAAACTGTACAAAGGTCAATATTTAATAAAAATAGAAATTGTTAGACTACGTTAATATATGGATTTTAGTAGTCAATAATATGATAACTTTATTGACATACAAGTAAAAAAGAAATATACTTTAGCTACAAACTAAAAATAATTGATGTTGGAAACTTCATCATACGAAAAAGAGCCAGAGGTGAGAAACTGGCTCTTTTTTTATTTTTTATAAATTTCACTTCTATGTCCTACTTCAAGAACTAATATAGTTAATACCTCATCATGAATATTACAAAGTAATCTGTAGTTACCTACTCTATATCTCCAAAATCCTTTTTTATTTCCTACTAATGCTTTTCCATGTGCTTTAGGATTATTACAATCAACAAGATTTTTTTTAATCCATTTTAAAATAATGGTCTGAACTGATTTATCTAATTTTTTTAAATGTCCTAAAGATGTTTCTGAAAATTCAACTTTGTATTTAATCATAAATCAATTCCTAATTCCTCAATTACACTATCAAAAGAGTAAGTTTTTTGGTTTGATTCTACATGAGTTTTATAAGCGTTTTCAGCAACTTTTAAGTCATATTCTTCTTCCAATCTTTCAAAAACAATTTTTTTTATATAGCTAGAAAGTCCAACACCTTCAAAATCAGCAACTTTTTTTAATAATAGTTCTTCATCAGTATTTAATCTAACAGAAATAATTGACATAAAAACCTCCTTTAATATTCTGTATTACAATTGTAATACTTTTTTTTGTTGTTTGCAAGAATTTTTTTATCAATTTTAAGCTAAAAAAAGTCTATAACCTTAATGAAATCAAAGTATTACATGGTGTGTCAAAAGTCCTTAGCGTTGTTATTCCGCGTTTTCCTGACGGGACCCCTACAAGAGTTAATTACATATTTGAAAATAAATTAGAATATGAAGATTACAAAAGTTTATTCAAGGTATATTTGAGTGTCAAAAAGATTTAGGCAGTGCTAAAGAAGAGTCGCTCCCACGCCTTAGCGAGTCCGTTGTTTACGGCGTGCTCGCTCCGTGGCCGGCCCTTTCCCCCCGCCGGCGTCGCTACAGAGGTTTTTTTAGTACGGCCGGTCTGGGTAAGTTATTAAAAAACCTCTTCCGCTAGGCATCCCCGGTTTGCGGTACCGTTTTTTTTGAGTCGCCTCTTGGGGGGGAAGTCTTTCCTCCTCCTTAGGTCGTCGGGGGCACGGCCACAGTGCCGTATCTACTGCAAAACCTTAGCCAGATATGAAAGACATATTGACATCATAGCCATTAAAGTTACGGCGGGAATATAGTGATCTATCTTCAAACTAGAATCCCCGCCTCTCAAATAAAAAAATAAGTTCCGTTGAAGCAGTAATTTATATTTGCTTTCTAGGAACTTATTTTTTTATTTAATTTTTTTTTGGCGGGCGTTACAATTTGAGGAACTGGACGGTATATTCCCGCCGTAACTTTTTTTAGCCTTGATAGACAATATGCCTTTCACTCTAACGAAGAAATGGGAATGCCCCGACAAGATAGCAGTAGAGGGAGGG
>JBOFLW010000251.1:0-1397 GCA_051658065.1 Cetobacterium sp. | reverse complement strand
ATGAACCTTTAATAGAAGCTGATATGATAAATTCTTTGATAGATATATTTAAAGCTGAAAATAATCTTAAAATGGCTACATTAAAACATAAACTTATAAATAAAGAGGATATAGAAAATCCAAATTATGTAAAAGTAGTGACAGATAAAAAGAATTATGCAATATACTTTTCAAGAAGTGTAATTCCATACCCAAGAGTTGAAAATAAAGATATCTATTTTAAACACGTTGGAATATATGGATATAAAAGAGAGTTTGTATTAGAATATTCAAAAATGGAAAGTACTCCTTTAGAAAACTCTGAATCATTAGAACAATTGAGAGTCTTAGAGAATGGTTACAAAATAAAAGTTTTAGAAACTCCTTATGAAATAATAGGGGTAGATACTCAAGCAGAGCTTGATAAAGTTAGAGAATATATATTAGAAAAGGGAATAGAGTTATAATGAAAATAAAAAGTATAGTTATATTAAGTTTTTGCCTTTTTAGTTTTTTAGGTTGTACTGGAAATTCAACAAAAAGTTATAATAAAAGCTCAACAAAAATAAATAAATCAAAAATAGTTAAACCAAAACAAAATAATAATAGTAAAGTAAATAATCTAAAAGGGGATAGAGTAGATTTATATGGAAATTATATAAAAGATAATGTTCCAATAGCTAAACCAATAACTTATTTGAAATATGTTAATGATATGGAATTTCCCAAAATGCCATTTAAATCATACTCAGAAGCTGAATTCTTAGCTTTTTATAAGAATACAAAAGTTAGAGGTCATGGAGACAGCTCTAATTATTGGAGATGGAAATTAAGTTTAAGTAAGAATGAATTAAGTAATGTATTGAATAAAAACTTAGTTTCTCTTTCTAAAAGAAGACCAAAAGAGGTTTTAACTTATGACAAAAATGAATGGAGTTATAAGTCTTTACCACTAAATCCAGTAGGAGAAGTAGTAGATATTAGAATTTTAGAAAGAGGAAAATCAGGACTTGTTATAAAGCTTTTAGTGAAAGGGACTAGAGGTCAATATATAGTTGCTAAAGAAGGAAATGTTAGAAGTGTTTTAGGAGTTGGAAAAAACAGTATAAATTCAGTAGTAAATCTATTTGGAGCTAAAGGTGGTAGTCAAACCTATAATGAAAAACCTATTTCAAAAAATCCATCACTATTACCATCAGCATTTTTATCAATTCAAAAATTTGCAAATGGCTCTTACAACATATTTGGTGGAGGATATGGGCATGGCTCTGGAATTCCCCAATGGTCAGCAATGGATTTAACTAAAAATAAAGGGTATTCATATAAAAAAGTTTTAGAAAGATATTACTTTGATACTAAACTTAAAAATATTAAATCTATAAAAGGTTTATCTGATAAGATAAAAGTAGGAATTATGA
>JBOFLW010000250.1:0-3980 GCA_051658065.1 Cetobacterium sp. | reverse complement strand
ATAAAAATAGAAAAAGAAGGTTTAGAAAATATAAAAATTGAAAAACCAACTATTTTTATAGGGAATCATCAGAGTTTTTTAGATGGGTTTATTTTTTCTCAAAGTGTAAATAATGATATTTTAGAAAATACATATTATTTAGCTAAAGCAGCTCATTTTAAAGACGGAATAGTTAAATATCTAGGTGAAAATTCAAATATAATGTTGATAGATGTTAATAAAAATTTATCTGAAACACTTCAAACAGCAGCAACAGCATTAAGAAATGGTAAAAATGTAGTTATATTCCCTGAAGGGACAAGAAGTAAAGATGGGAAAATGATTGATTTTAAAAAATTCCATGCTATATTAGCAAAAGAATTAAATGCAGATATAATTCCTTTTGGAATAAAAGGAGCATATGAAATATATCCACCACATAAAAAATTACCAAAATCAGGAAGGGTTAAAATTAAATTCTTCCCTAAAGTTTCAGTTGATAGTTTAACAGTGGAAGAGTTAGTTCGTAAAAATTATAACACTATAAAAAATTGGGTTGAAAATAAATAAAAGGTTGCCGAAAGGCAACCTTTTTGATTACTATTAAATAGATAGCATAGGACCAAGAATTTGGCCTCCTAAAAGATGGAAATGCAAGTGAAAGACTTCTTGTCCCCCATATGAGTTACAATTTGTAATCACTCTATATCCATTTTCAGAGATATTTAAATCTTTAGCAATATCTTTGATAGCTAAGTGCATAGCAATAAGATATTCTGAATCATCAGAAGTAATATCATTTAAAGTTGGAATTTCCTTTTTAGGAACAACTAAAATATGAATTGGTGCTACTGGATTTATATCTTTAAAAGCAATAACTTTATCATTTTCAAAAATGATAGAAGCAGGAATCTCTCTATTTATAATTTTTGTAAATATAGTAGCCATGAATTTCACTCCTTTATGAAAAGATTAAAGCTCTATAGCATTGATTCTTGTTAAATGTCTTCCACCTTCAAATTGAGTTCTTAAGAATTCATCTACAATTTCAAGAGCTAAAATATCACCAGTCATTCTAGCACCTAAAGCTAAAATATTAGCATCATTATGCTCTCTAGTTAATTTAGCCATAGTTGTATTTGAGCATAAAGCAGCTCTAATACCTTTAAATCTATTTGCTGCAATTGATATTCCAATTCCAGTTCCACAGATAAGAATTCCAAAATCAGCTTCTTTTTCTAATACTGAATTAGCAACTGATTTAGCATAAACAGGGTAATCAACAGAGTCTGTAGAATATGCTCCCTTATCTAATACTTCAAATCCTTTTGATTCTAAGTGATTTTTAACAATTTCTTTTAAAACAAATCCGCCATGATCTGCACCTAAAGCTATTTTCATTTATATGACTCCTTAATCTTATAGTATCAAATTAATGTAATAATTAGTCTTCAAATCCGTGGAAATGAGCATGTCCATGTTCGATTTCCTCTTCTGTAGCTTCTCTAACATCAGAAACAGTAACATCAAATTTTAAATTTTTACCAGCAAATGGGTGGTTTCCATCAGCAATTACAGTATCATCTTCAATACTTGTGATTATGAATGATTGCTCAGTATCATCATCCATATCTGCTACGAAATCAAGACCTTCATAGATGTCATCAAACTCAACAAACTCAGATTTATCCATTTCCATGATTAAATCTTCGTTATAATCTCCGTATCCTTCTTCTGGAGTTAATTCGATAGTTGCAGTATATCCTTTTACTTTTCCTTCTAAAGCTTCTTCAATAGCTGGAACAAAGTTTCCAAATCCGTGGATGTAGAAAAATGGTCCTACGTCTTGTGTATCTTCTAAAAGTTCTCCGTTGTTCTTGTCGTAAACTTTAAATTCAAGTGTTACTACTTTTCCTTCTTCTATTTTCATCTAAAACACCTCACTAAAATCCCCGTAATAAACAGGGTTATTTGATATTTAAAAGCATAACATAAATTAGAATAAATTTCATTAAAAATCTTAAAATATTTAAAAAAATCAGCTTTTTTTTTGACAATCTTACAATTTGATTCATCAGTTAATAGTTTTAATAAAAAAATTAACAAGGATTTTAATTAAAGATATTGAATATGATTTAAAGAAACTTAAATGTAAAAATACTTAAAATAATTACTACTTTAAAAATTTTTGATAAATTTTATGGTTCCTTTCAAAAAAAAGTTGACTTAATTTCTAAAAAGCTCTACAATATCTCGTGTTTTAAAAGAAATTAATAATGCAAATTATATATTATTTTATGACTTTTTAATATTATTTTTTTAAACAAAAATTAATTTTTAAAATTAATTATTAAGCTTTTGAAAACAACTTGTAAAAGTTATAAATACATATTAAAAAAATTAAAAAAAGGAGGTGAAAAACGTTATCAAAAAGAGTATGAGTTAATTCGGAAGTCTGTAAATAAAAACTCATATAGATACCGTGTAATACATGGAAATTTAAGCCTTTGGAGAGTCAACCGAAACTGTTTTAAACAGGGCTCTGTGAATAAGGAATAAAACTTATTTTATAAGTTTGTGATAACGCTAAGATGACTAAATTAAATCAATATCAAACACCCATATTCTCAACATTAAAGGATGTATATGCTAAAAGAGATATAATACCATTCCATGTTCCAGGACATAAAAGAGGAAAGGGTATGGATAAAGAGTTTTATGATTTCATGGGACCAAATCCGTTTTCAATAGATGTAACTATTTTTAAAATGGTTGATGGATTACATAATCCAAAGAGTTGTATAAAGGAAGCTCAAGAGTTAGCTGCTGATGCTTATGGAGCAAAGAAAACTTTCTTTGCTGTCAACGGAACATCAGGGGCAATTCAAGCCATGATAATGTCTGTAGTTAAACCAGGAGAAAAAATATTAGTTCCTAGAAATGTTCATAAATCAGTTTCAGGAGGAATTATATTAAGTGGATCTATTCCTGTTTATATGAATCCAGAAGTTGATGATGAGTTAGGAATAGCTCACGGAGTTAGACCAGAAGTAGTAGAAAATATGTTGAAACAACATCCAGATACAAAAGCTGTTTTAATTATAAATCCAACTTATTATGGAGCTGCAACGGATATAAAAAGAATTGCAGATATAGTTCATAGCTATGATATTCCTTTAATAGTTGATGAAGCACACGGAGCACATTTACATTTCCATGAAGAGTTACCTATGTCAGCAATAGATGCAGGAGCAGATATTTGTTGTCAAAGTACTCATAAAATAATTGGAGCAATGACTCAAATGTCAATGTTACATGTAAATTCAACAAGAGTTGACGTTAATAGAATACAGCAAATACTTAGTATTTTACACACAACATCTCCTTCATATCCTTTAATGGCTTCTTTAGATTGTGCTAGAAGACAGATAGCTACTGAAGGTAGAGAATTGTTAACAAGAACATTAAAATTAGCAAGAGATTTAAGAGCTGAAGTAAATAAAATCCCTGGAATTTTCTCGTTTGGAAAAGAAATAGTAGGAAGATATGGAATTCATGATTTTGATGATACAAAATTATCAATATCAGCAAGAGATTTAGGATTAACAGGATTTGAATTAGAAACTTTATTAGTTGATGATTATAACATTCAAGTAGAGTTATCAGATTTCTATAATGTTTTAGGATTAGTTACATTAGGAGATGACGAGTCAAGCACTGGAGCATTCTTAGAAGCATTAAAAGATATTAGTAAGAGATTCTTTGGAAAAGGAAAAACAATAGGAGAATCAGTTGGGAAAATGCCGGCTATTCCAGAATCAGTTTTAATTCCAAGAGAAGCTTTCTATAGCCAAAATAATAAAGTTAAATTCCTTGAGAGTGAAGGTAAAATATGTGCTGAGATGATTATGGCGTATCCACCAGGAATCCCTGTTATAACTCCAGGAGAGAGAATTACAAAAGAAACTATAGCTTATATTCAAAATTTAAAAGCTGCAAAG
>JBOFLW010000249.1:0-2017 GCA_051658065.1 Cetobacterium sp. | reverse complement strand
GCTATTTTTAGTATCATGATTGTAATACAAAATAGGTTAACAAAAATAGAGTGTTTCCACTTTAGAATTTATTAGGAGTTTTCGCTTTGGTCGGTTGAAGAACTCTCTATAAATTGCTGGATATTACACTCTTTTTTTTTATGTTGTTTGTTCGTTTTTTACATAATAGCACATCACGAAAAAAAATATAATAAGCTTTTTTGGTCACCCTTCAACATCTCTCTCTATTAGAGACTTTTAGTGCTGAAAATATTGTAATACAAATAAAAATATCAAAAGAGGTTCTTGCTTGACCAAAAGCAAAAACCTCTTTTTTAGTGTTCTCTTTATAATATTCCTGAATAGATTATAAACTTTATTTAAAAAGAATTCAATATTAATCAAAAAATGAAAAAGAGCTAGTTTCTCACTCCTAGCTCTTTTTAGTACAATGCTTTCCCAATCATTGAATATTAATCGTTTGTAATTTATTATAACTCTTAAATTCTTAAAAAACAATTAATTTTATAAAATTAATTTTCCTTATTCAGTTCTAATAATATTTTGTTAATTCTATTGGCTAGTAACATTCCCTTTAGTTTGTTGCCATTTTTATCTAGAAGTTTTTCTGAGGGAATATCTTCAACCGTATATATTTTTGTTTGAGTAAATTCTATATCTTTGTATTCAATTTTAGGGGTTTCTACTGGATTATTTTCTAGGAATTTAGTTATCAACAATTTTTTACCTGCATTGAATGCCAACTCTTGAACCTTTCCACTTGCACCACATTCAGCAATATAATTTTTATAAACAATTTCCTCTATAGCTGCCTGTTCACTTGGTGGCAATTCCAAGAACTTTTCCCATAATGGATTCTCAGCTTCAGCCTCTTGAACAGAGTTTAAAAGACCTTTATCCCTCTCCAATAGCAACAACATATCTTCTTCATGCTCTTTTTCGCCAATAGATGCTTTAACTTTCATTGGAACTATCTTAGGATCTTTTTTCTTTTTCTGATTCCAAGTAAATTTCAGAGCCACAACTTTGACACCTTTTTTAATTTTTTCTAATTTCAAATTAGGAAACAAAGGCTTTAGTTCTTCCATAGCAGGATTTAAAACCTTCTGGTTTATATTAAAAGATTGGTAAGTGCCAGGTATTCCCATTAGCTCTCTAAAATTATCCATCTTAACTATATATTCTTTTGTGGTTTCCCATTGCTTTAATAGTCTGAATAAGGTTTTAGAATAATTACTCCCTAGTTTAACTAATTCCTCTAAATCCAAAAGAGTAAAATTCCCTAACAAACCCTTTACCAAATAAGAAAACTCTTCACCTATTGGAACTTTTATTATTTTCTTATTGGTATCAGTCCTAATACTTCCGAATAATGAAAATGTTAAGAAAACTCCAGGCTCTACTTCCATAGTTTGATTTAATGTTTTCAACTTAGAACTTAATCCCAAGATATTTTTAACAAACCTATCATTATTTTTATCACCATTCGAAAGCTGTTTTAGCTCTAGGAAGTCCATAATTATAATTTTATCCTGGTTATCCTTAGCTTTTAATAATAAGCTGAAAAATATATCTGTTTCAGCCTTACTGAATCCACTAATTTTCATTTTATTAATATCATTGTGATATTTCATTATTTTCATATATTTCCCCTCTAAAACCTTTGATATAAACATAATACCACACAACAAATAACTAATCAATTATAAAGTTATGTCTAATTCCCATTAGGTTATCTATTGATTCCCATTAGGTTATCTATTGATTCCCATTAGGTTATGTCTAATTCCCATTAGGTTATCTAATACCCCAATCCGAGTCAATAAAATCAGTGCAAATCTTCAGTCTAAATGTTTTAAAAGGTTTTAAAAGAATTTAAAAGGAAAAAAAGCTTGATTTTACGTAAAAAAAACATTATACTAATTCCAATAGCAATTAAAATTGTTATTCGTGTTTTGTACGTTAACAAAGAGGAGTTGGTAGCCTTTCCTTTCTCTTGAGGACAATAAAAAAACAA
>JBOFLW010000248.1:0-1290 GCA_051658065.1 Cetobacterium sp. | reverse complement strand
CTCCTCAAAATTTTAGTTAATATTATATTTTTCTAAATTCTAGAAACTCTATTTTATACCAGTATTTATTGACTTAGATGACCATTTTACCGACAACTAAGTATACTATTTTTCAGAAAAGTCAAACATTTTTTGATTCATCACATAGCCTCAATCAATTTTTCTATCAAATCGAAAGTTGGGATAGTATATCGATTTTTTCTTTTCAAAGATTTTTTCCACACAAAAAAGAACTCATTTATGAAATCGATTACAAGCTCTTTATTTATCGTTTTTACGAGTTTCATTTTATTGATGGCTCTATTATCGACAACGAGCTCGAAACGGATTATATCGGTATCATAAGAGCTTAAAACGAGCTCTTCATTCTTGGAGTACAGCTTGATTCCATAATTATTATTTTTATACCCCTTTACACCGATTAAAAATTGGTTGTTTCTGTGGACACCTTTTTCAGCTCTGAATGTGTTTGTAATTCTTTTGCATCCAAACTCTGTTAAAGCGTTGTGGAAGCTGATTGCTATGTTTTTATGGTCAATCATCTTGTGAGGGAATTCAACGTCTATACAGAACTCTAGCAGGTTGTTTCTGATGAGCTCCAAGCCCAGTCCATCTATCAAACTTTTGTTATACATTTCGAAATCTCCTATCGCTACGCCAATGTTATTTCCCCCTCCAATGGTTTTCCCAACGTTTGATTTTAACGTGATGGTTCCGTTCTCCTCGGGAACCATGATGTAATCTTTTGTGAAAACTCTATTTGTTAGGGGCATTTCATCAAGATTTAAACAGCTTTGAATAGTTCTATCAATCTTCATGATTACAACTCGATTCCGTATTCTTCTATGTCATCTAGAAGTTTCGTAAGAGCTGTGTTTATAATAACTCTCTTAGTAATTTCTAACTCGTTTGATAGCTTACAAAGTCTCTTGTAAAGAGCAGGATGCAGTTGAATTGTGAGACCTTTTAGTCCGTCAGAATCAGCAGTTTTTTTTAGAAATTTAATTTTTTGCATAAAAAAATACCTCCTAAATTTTTTTTAGAGGTATTATCCATTTTCTATTTTCATCAAACCACTCATGTACTCTATGTTTTACTAGGAATAGCAGGTGTTTGAAAAATAAAAAGTAAACATTAACTTTACTTTTTTAGCTATTTTTAGTATCATGATTGTAATACAAAATAGGTTAACAAAAATAGAGTGTTTCCACTTTAGAATTTATTAGGAGTTTTCGCTTTGGTCGGTTGAAGAACTCTCTATAAATTGCTGGATATTACACTCTTTTTTTT
>JBOFLW010000247.1:0-1171 GCA_051658065.1 Cetobacterium sp. | reverse complement strand
CACTGGCATCACTAACTGACACTCCTGCAGGATGAACATTCTCCACTTCCTGTTGAACTTCAATGTCAATATTGGGAGGTTGTTCTGGTATGTTGGCTGGATTGGACTCTGCATCAGCATCGTTTCTAGCTTCTGCTATCAAATCTTCGATCTCAAGTCTGTCGATCGCGTCCATTTCATCATCCAACTCATCATTGTCATCACTTGTATCGCTGTCGGACGAGCTCGTCGAGCTATCATCGGAGTTATCATCGTCACTGTCGCTATCGCTTTCGCTTTCGTCGCTATCGCTTTCGTTTTCATCGTTGTCTTCTTCTGCGCCATCAACCTCTTCAATCCAGTCAGCATCCTCAAAGGGTACGCCATCCCTGGTTGTAAACTTTAGAGATTTGATTCCTTGTTTCTTTGCCATTTGTTCCACCGCTCGGATCACAATATCCGTCATAGGTAGTTCCTTAACTCGGCGTCTGGTTATCATTTTGCCAGTACTGATGTCCATAAGTTTGTGTCCGCCCTGTTTACTCTTGACAGGGCCCAAATAAATGCAGTCCAATGTCCTCGGTGCGTTGGTATTGCTTGGCTTTGGTTCGTTCGATCCTTGAACATAGGATCCAAAGGGAATCGACAGTTCTTTTTCATAGTCGATGGACTTTCCCGATAGAATAGTGTAGGGACTGTAGTAGGAAGAAATTCCGCCCTTTGCTGGAAAAATGTTAAGTAAAAATGTCACCCTCATCGATAGTTCTTTGACTTGGCGTCTGGTTATCACTTTGCCAGTACTTATGTCCATAAGTTTGTGTCCACCCTGTTTACTCTTGACAGGGCCCAAATTAATGCAGTCCAATGTCCTCGGAGCGTTGGTATTGCTTGGCTTTGGTTTGTTTGATCCTTGAACATAGGCTCCAAAGGGAATTGACAGTTCTTTCTCATAGTCGATGGACTTTCCAGATAGAATAGTGTAGGGACTGTAGTAGGAAGAAATTCCGCCCTTTGCTGGAAATATGTTAAGTAAATGTGTCACCCTTGTTGATGATTCCTTAATCATAACTTTGGGGATTCGTTTGAATGGCATGTTGTGGAATGTAGCACGAATTCTTTCTTTGATTGTTCTGTTGTTCCTTTCTGCCTCGGGAACATGTTCATCTGTAGTTGCGTAGTTCATTTCAATATC
>JBOFLW010000246.1:0-3590 GCA_051658065.1 Cetobacterium sp. | reverse complement strand
AGGAGATTTAGCTATTGATGCATTTTATAAATTCTCTCCTAACTTAGTGCTTTTGGATATTAATTTACCTAAAAAAAACGGATGGGAAATTTGTGATGAAATTCGTGAATATTCTAAAACACCCATAATAATAATGACTGCTAGAGACAATGAATTAGATGAAATTCATGGACTAAAATTAGGAGCTGATGATTATATAACTAAACCCGTAAGTTTAAAAGTAATTGTGTTAAAGATAAAAAAATTATTAAAAATGGAAGATAATGAATTCTTTTTTCTAGACGAATTAACTTTTGATTACAACCAATTTAAGTTAACTTTTGACAATCAAGTAATTATCTTAACTAAAAGAGAGGCTCTTCTTTTAGAATATTTCTTTAAAAAAGAAAATATAATTTTATCAAGAGAAGTATTATTAAATGAGATTTGGGGATTTGAATTTAGCGGAGAAGAAAGAGCTGTAGATACACTTGTAACTCGTCTTAGAAAAAAAATGCAAAGATATGGAGAACATATAAAATCAATAAGAGGAGTTGGATATGTCTTTAATCAAAGCTAGAGTAAATCTTTTTACTAAAATCTTTGGATTTTCTACATTTCTTGTTCTTATAACACTTTTGATAAATTATATTTTCAATGCAATATTCTTGGAAAATTTCTATATTTATAGGAAAAAAGATATGATGTTAAAAGTTATAGAAAAGGCTAAAATAATCTATGAAAAAAATTCTAGTACTGATTTAGAAAATTATATTTATGATATAAAAGAATTTAATGGAATAGATGTAGATATAGTAAATTTAGAAAAGAGAAAATTGATGAATTATCATATGATGAGACGAAATAATAATTTTGAAAATCTTCCGTACAATAAATTTATTAATAAAGAATTTTTAGGAAATGATGCAAAAATTCTTTATTATGGTGAAGAACTCTCTAAAAATACTGGAATTTTTGTAAGTACATCTCTTTCTGTAATCCAAGCTCATAGTCATGAAAGTAATATTTTTAATTTTATAACAGCTATATTAGCTCTTATTGTATCTTTAGGAAGCGGAATTATATTTTCTAAAAGAATTACAAAAGATATAAGTTATTTAAATGAAAAAGCTAAAAAAATATCCGAATTAAATTTCCCAAGTAAAATTGAAATAAGTAGAAATGATGAAATTGGTGAATTAAGTATTAGTTTAAATAAAATGTCCAGAGAACTTGTTTCTTCTATTAATAATCTAAAATCATTTGTTTCTAATGCATCACATGAGTTGAGAACGCCTATTTCTATTATTTGTACTCATGCCACAGCTTTATTAGAAAATAAAACTATGAATGAATATGATAAAATAAAATATTATAATATTATTTTAAAGGTTGGAAATGAAATGAAAGAACTTATTGAAAATCTTTTAACTCTTTCAAAATTAGATAATACTGTTTTTAAAATTAAAAACGAATCTCTAAACATAAAAGAAATTATAGAAGAGGCTTTTGAAAAATATGATATTTTAGAATTAGAAAAAGATTTAACTGTAAAAATTCAAATTAATACTCCTATTATTAATTCTGACTCTAGAATTATAAAATTAATTCTTAATAATCTCATTCAAAATGCTTTAAAATATAGCTGTGTAGGAGGTGAAGTAAACATTTTTCAAGAAGATAATTACTTAATAATAAAAAATTCTTTTGAAGGTTTTTTAGAAAATAAAAATAATATCCTACTTCAACCTTTTGCTAGAGGAAAAAATGCAGAAGATTTTAATTTTGATGGAACAGGATTAGGATTATCCATTGTAGATCGAGCTTTAAATTTATCTAAAATTTATTACGAATTAAAAATTATAGATAATAGTTTTTTGATTAAACTAAAATTATTTAACTAAAGGGGGGGGTGTTACATGAGTATTATGAATATTTTAGGAGAAATATCTACCATCTTACTAACCGATTTAGAAAAAAAATCGAAACATTATAGTAGAAAAAGTAGAAAACGAAAAACAAACAAATTTCTGAAAAAAGAATATGGCTGTGTTTCTAAGAAGCAACTTTTGAAAAAACTCAAATTATTTACAAGTAAATAATAAAAGTTTACATTAAAATCTTTACATAAACCGGAGGAGATATGAGAATTAAAAAAGATAAAAAATATGGAGCAATAGCCTTTTTACCGTTGATAATATTTTTAACTATTTATATTGGCAGTGGATTAACCTTTACATATTTAGGTGTTGAAGGTGCATTTAAAAAATTTCCAAGACATGTTGCCCTTATGATTGGAATTATTTCGGCTTTTATTATGAATAAAGGAATGAAATTAGATGAGAAAATCGAAATTTTTAGTAAAAGCGCCGGAAGCTCTGGAGTTATATTAATAAGTTTAATCTATCTTTTAGCTGGTGGTTTCCAAGGCGCTGCAAAAGCTATGGGAGGGGTTGATTCTATTGTAAATTTAGGATTGACATTTATTCCTAGTACTTTTTTAGTGCCTGGAATTTTTTTGGTGACATCTCTTATTTCTACAGCAATAGGAACTTCTATGGGAACAGTAGCAGCAATGGCACCAATAGCCATTGCATTTTCCCAAAGTGCTAATTTAAATTTAGGTCTTGCTTCTAGTGCTGTTATAGGTGGAGCTTATTTTGGAGACAATTTGTCTATGATTTCAGATACTACAATTTCTGCTGCTAAAGGTGTTGGTTCTCAAATGAACGATAAATTCAAAATGAATTTTTTGATAGCACTACCTGCAGCCATAATTACTTTTTTTATTTACTATTTTCTAGGTGGAAGTGTTGAGGTCTATGGTGAAAAACATTTTGATTTAATCAAGATAATCCCTTATATAGTTGTTTTAATTAGTGCACTTATAGGATTCAATGTTGCTGGGGTTTTATTCATTGGAATTCTTATGACAGGAGTTGTTGGATTTTTAGATGGAAGTATTAACTTTTTTGAATGGGTTGGAGCTATTGGAGATGGAATGTCTAGTATGTTTAGCATAACTATTATTGCTATTCTTATATCCGGCTTAATTGGACTTATAAAATATTATGGTGGAATAGACTGGCTTGTTAATACATTAACTTCAAAAATGAATCAAAGAAGAGATGCTGAATATGGTATTAGTCTTTTGTCTGGCTTACTTTCAGCCGCTCTTGTTAACAATACCATTGCAATTATTATTTCTGCACCTATAGCTAAAGAAATTGGAAATAAATATAATATTGCTCCCAAAAGATTAGCTAGTTTAATTGATATATTTGCATGTTCTTTTTTAGCCCTTACACCATATGATGGAGGTGTTCTTATTATTACTGGTCTCGTTGATATATCTCCATTCGCAATATTAAAATATTCTTTTTACATATTTGCATTACTTATAACAACATGCTTTACAATACAATTTGGATTACTAAGAACCAAAGATGAAAAGATTTCAGTTTCACAATATCCATCAAAATAAGAGAATTAATCTGAACTCAAATTTTTCTGTAATAGATTTTTGAGTTCTTTTTTCTTTAAATTTAAATTACATATATTTTTGGGTATTACAAAAAAATGCTGTTAAGCATTCATTCGAAAATATAAAT
>JBOFLW010000245.1:0-1797 GCA_051658065.1 Cetobacterium sp. | reverse complement strand
GTCGGGATCAAGTGTAATCTGGTGCAAGGATGCACGAAGCTGGGTGTTTTCCTGCAAAGCGAGCTTCATTTGGTTTTTCAAAGCAACATTTTCACTGCTTAAGTCAGAAACATCCATGTCCCGTTCTTCGACTGCATTCCTCAAATCATCGACTTGCTGCGAGTATCGATGCATGGACTTTCGAGTCCGGTCGGAATCTTCCAAACGTCGACTCTCCCTGGTGGTGTTGCGCGTGTCACCAATGTTCCTGGTAGCAGCAACAGAATTTTCGCTTTCTGTGCTACTGGTTTGGGACATGTCAGAGGTAATGGTAACAGCATCTTGCCGATGCTTGTTACCACGTGACTTCCCATGACCATTTTTTCGGCGGCGTTGGTCGTTCTTCGGGGGCTTCTTCTTGTCTGGGCTACGAACACCTGTCTTCTTGTCGGTTGTGACGATATGGGACGGGGCGCGCCGATTCTTCGGGGTGGTCTTGTTGATGCCATGAGACGAAAGCGATCCACTCGCAGACGACGCGCTGTCGCTATCGTCGTCCTTGCTGTGTTGGGTAGAAGTCGATGGCGCCATCGCATGCACCTGTTCCTCCAACGAAGGCTTGTCGAGCAAAGCGTCCACTACAGCGACGAGGTTATCGACGTCGATGACGTCGAGATTGAGTTTGCGGCGGGCCAAAGCAGCGTTAGAACGAGTGTTCCTTTTCACCTTGGGTCTGCGATGTTTCTTACGAGCCATCGTCGAATGCAATAGACGATAAAGATTGTGAACTGCGACAAAGAACGCTAACGTCGAAATACTTGGCTCTTTCTCTGTTTTGTGGTCTGATTTGTGGTCAACCCCCCACCGAATTGTTATCCAGAACGAAAGAATCCCACGTTACCGTGGTCAAGTAACATTGGTTTTGTCGATTTCGCTAACACTACAGTTCCCAACCGAATGAAACAACACTCCGTTTACGACGGAGTCTCCCACGTTTTTTTTACTTACAGGCATTTTTTTGTCCGCTACGAGTATTCTTCTTTTGTAGTGGCAGTTTAGTAGCCTTGGTTCCACTCTTAACTGCGACATTCTTCTGTTTTACTGGCACTCTAGTCGGCATGGTTACTGGCACTCTAGTCGGCATGGTTCCACTGTTAACTGCGTCACTACGTTGCACGTTAGTTGGTCGCTGTCTTGCCATCCTTGTTCATTATTGTGTGGAAGGCATGCAACGTGCCCCTTTTGGATTTTTGAACTTTTGGCATACATACTTACAACTATTGGCCTGCAGGCATTGGATGCAGTTCGTTGGATGCATTTCGTTGGATGCAGATGCAAAAAAAGGACCGCGTTAGCGCCATTTTTTGGCGCCAGTAACGTCGGCATTGCTACCTACATGTAAATAAACGCGCGCAGCGTGTACGGTTCCTGTGATGTGTACCGTGTTTTTGACAACTCTATCGGTTCAAATTAACTCGTAGTACAATTATAGTAGTTAAACAACCGCCAAGCAAACCTAATTGTACTCTATTTTAGTTAGCCCGGCGATTGCATCGGAATCTTTCTACGAGTAGTACGTTTCCTGACTATCAGAAATGAACCACGATCACAAAATGAAATTCGATACGATGTCCGGGTTTTCTGACCTACTACACCTAATTTCGACTATCGTATAAAAATTTTGACTAGAAGTGTAGAATATTATGCAATGGTACTGGCTCGGTAAGGGGTATTCTGTCGTCTTCATGAGGATCGTCGAGCCATCTTTTGAAAATCCCCACCCATTGAGTCCTAGGTTTCATTAATAGATAGTCACAT
>JBOFLW010000244.1:0-6318 GCA_051658065.1 Cetobacterium sp. | reverse complement strand
AGTTTTTAATAACTCTTCTGCTTTTGTTTTTGCTCTTTCATTATCTTCTTCTGTTGGTTGTACTTTTAAAACAGCTATATCTGCACCAGCACTTTTTTGTATATCATAGCTATTTGTATTTTCATCAAAGAACTTTTTTAAATCCTCATCAGTATAAGTAACACCTGCTTTTAATTGAGTATATAACTCTTTAACTGAATTTGCTACTTTTAAATCTAAAGGTAAAGTTGTATCTACTTTTATTCCTTTTGATTCTGCTGCTTTTAATAACTTTATTTCAGACTCTATTGAAGATTTAGCCAACTCTTTAGCTGGTTCTAACTCTCCTTTTGTCATAGCTAAATTATTTAAAACTCTTTTAGCATATTCAACATTACTTACTTTAACTCCTTCAACTTCTAAATCTTCTTTTTCTAGATAAGTTTCAAAAGTTTTATCTAAATTTTCTAATTTCATAGCTGATCTTGCTAAAGTTAACTCTTTAGCAAATATTTCAGATTTTTTTTGAGTTTTTAACTCTTGCTCTATTTGAGCTTTTACATCTTCTAAAGGTTTTCCATCAAAAGCTGCATACTTATAATCTTCATAATAAGTTGATACTTCTTCAGGAGTTATCTGAACTTCAGAACCTATAGTTTCAGTTACTTTTTGTAAAGCTATACTTTCTTCAATCTCTTTTTCTAAAGTTTTAGTAGTGTACCCTTGACTTAAAAGAGCTTTTTTAAATTCATCTTTACTTGGAAAACTGTCTTTAATTTGGTTCATTTGCTCATTTACTTCTGAACCTGAAACTTTTACTTTTAACTTATCTGCCATATCTAATAGTAATCTTTTATTAATAAACTCATTAAAAGATATAACATTCATCATTTCTGAATCAACACTTGGCCCTAAATATCTTTTATAATTCTCAGCCATCATCCCCATTGATCTGTGAGTGTCCATCATAGATACTTTTTTCCCGTTTAACTTAAAAGCTGTTTGTGAATTTGTAGACCCGCTGTTAAATGACATTGCATAACCTGCAACTAAACTAATTAAAAATAAAATCGTTATTACCCAAATAACTGGCTTCATATTTCTTCTAAATTTTCTTATTGCCATTTTTTAACCCCTCCAAAAATTTTGTAAAATTATTTTGTATCTAATCCATATTTTCTTATTTTTTCATAAAGAGTTGTTCTTCCAATTCCTAATAATTTAGAAGTTTCTTGCTTGTTCCATCTTGTTTTTTGTAATGCCATAGCTATTACAACTTTTTCAACTTCATCTAAAGCATAGATCTCTTGCTCTAATATATTTTTTAAAGGTCCTACTCCAATTACAGTTTTATTTTCTACTGTATCAGATTTCATTTTTATCTCTAATGGTAAATCTTCAACATCTATGTTTCTATCGTTACATAATATTACCATTCTTTCAATCATGTTTTTTAACTCTCTTATATTTCCAGGGTATGAATATTCCATTAAATATTTCATAGCATCTCCTGAAATTACTGGGATATCTCTCTTTAAATCTTTTACTATTTTGTTTAAGAAATAGTTAGCTAACATAGGGATATCATCTTTTCTCTCTCTTAAAGGTGGAACCTCTATAGGGAAAGCTGTTAATCTATGGTATAAATCTTTTCTGAATTTACCTTTTTCTGTTTCTTCTTTTAAATCTCTATTTGTTGAAACAATAAATCTAACATCTACTCTTCTAGATTTATTTCCTCCAACTCTTCTGAACTCTCCATACTCAATAACTCTTAATACTTTTGATTGAGCTTTTAAATCCATAGCTGATATCTCATCAAGGAATACAGTTCCACCATCTGCTTCTTCTAAAATTCCTTTTTTACTACTTGTAGCTCCTAAGAAAGCTCCTCTTTCATATCCAAATAGCTCTCTTTCTATTAAATCTTCTGGTAATGAAGCACAAGATATTGTTATATAATTCTCTTTTCTTCTATCACTTCTTTTGAAAATCTCTTTAGCTATAAGCTCTTTACCTACACCATTTTCTCCAGTTATTAAAACTGTTAAATCGCTTTCAGCAACTTTCTCAATTAGATTTTTAACCTCTTTAACTTTTGTTGATTGTCCAATGATTTCATTTTCATCTTCACTATCAGAAAGTTTTTCCTCTAATTTTCTCTTCTCTTTTATAATTTCTAAATTTCTAAGAGCTGGCATCATTATTCTGTTCATCTCTTTTACATCTACTGGCTTTAATAAATAGTTGTAGATATCTGCCTCTTTCATCTCTTGGATTAAAGCTTCGTTTTCCTCGTCTAATAATCCTATCACTACGAAATCTTTACCTATACCATTTAATTTTCTCTTAGCCTCTGAAAAATTAAACCAAGTTAAGTATTCATCTAATAAAACTACATCAAAGTCACTCTCTCTTAACATATCTAAAGCATCTAATAAATTATTAAATGTTATTATTTCATAAATCTCTGAAAAAGATTTTCTAACTTGCTTTAACGTTTCTTTTCTTTCTGAAACTACTAATATTGATTTCTTCATTTTTCCTCCTATTTTCTATTTTCGTTAACAATGTATTATAATTGATATTTTGTAATTTTTCAAGACTTTTTTAAAAAACTCTGTTCTAGTTTATTTCAAAGAGTTTGACTCTAAACATTAATTCTAATTTTTTAACCTGTTTCCTTTTTTTAGCATTTATTTAAAATAGATTTTAAAAACATATCATAATACATTTCTACTTCTCTTTCTATATCTATATTAGCATAGCTATCTACCATTTTTTTATAACTTTCCTCATCTGTTACTTCAATACCTGTTTGATTGATTAAATAAAGTAATAGAGCTGTTAAAGACGAGCTTAACATAGTTCTTATTTTTTGAACCTCGTTCCGATATTCCTCTTTTAAACACTCTTTGTTACTATCTAAAAACTCACTAAAGATAACATCTCTTTTCATATAATCGTCATAAGTAAGATTTATCTCTCCATTTTCATATATTTTAGCAAATAAAAACAGATTATATCTATCATCTTTTAGGTTTAATCTTCTTTTAACAATCATTTTCATTTTTTCTTCAAAAGGTATATCTAAATCTCCAACCTCTTTTAAAAACTCTTTTCTACTAATTACAGAACTATCCATTATTTCAAGTAATAGCTCCTCTTTACTTTTAAAGTAATAATAGAATCCACCTTTTGCCATATTTAAAACATTTGCTATATCTTCTATTTTCGTATTTCTGATACCATTAGCTGCAAACTTTATCGTTGCCGTTCTTTTTATTCTCTCTCTTTTAGTCACTATCCCACATCCTTTATATTTTACTAAAATTTAAATATATTAAATATATCATTAGCAGTTGCAAATATTATTAACCCAAATAGTAACATCATTCCAGCTGTATGTACTCTCTCTTCTAACTTTTTATTTACTTTTATTCCTACTAATTCTAAAATTACAAACAATATTCTTCCACCATCTAATGCAGGGAATGGTAATAAATTAAATATACCTACATTTATAGATAGTAAAGCTAACAACCAAACTAAAATTCCAGAGTTACCATTTTTACTAGCATCTCCAACCACTTTTACAATTCCTACAGGTCCACTAATATCTTTTGCTTTAACATGACCTGTAACTAACATTTTTACTCCACCTAAAGTGTCTTTAAAAATTCCACCAAAAATTTTAAATGACTGATTCAATCCCTCTCCAAAACTATATTTTTCAAATTTAAATTCTGGAACAATTCCAACCATAGCTGGTTTATCTTGAGATAATCTTGTCAATGGAACCTGAAGCTCTATTAACTTTCCTTCTCTTTCTACTGCAAAATCTAAAATTTCTTTTCCGTTTGAAACTTTTGATATTGTCTCTCCTATGTCAGACCATTTTTTTATCTCAGTTCCTGAAATTTGCTTTATAACATCTTTCTCTTTTAAAACTGTTGAAGCTTTTGCCTCTTTCATAATGTTTCCTATTACTGGATTAGTATTTTGAACTCCTTTTCCAGAATAGAATGTTGTTCCTATTATAACTAAAAGTGCTAACATAAAGTTCATAAAAACTCCTGCAAACAGTACAACAAATCTAGCTAATGGTGATTTACTATTAAATCCATGTTCTACTTTACTGTCTATTTCCATTCCATCAATATTTACAAATCCACCTATAGGGATTATTCTTATTGAGTATAATGTTTTTCCTGTATAATAAGAATATAATTCTGGTCCCATTCCTATTGCAAACTCTGAAACTGGCATTTTAAAAAATCTTGCTGCTAAAAAATGACCTAATTCATGTATAAATATTATTACTCCAAGTAGCAATAGTGCTATTAATATATCCATTTTTTCTCCCTTTATATAGTTTTCATTACAATTTCGAATAATTCATCTGAAATCTCTTCAATTGTTTTAAGCTTACCATTTTCTACACACTTTATCTCTGCCCAAGAGTATTTTTGAGATATTTCAGTAGCATTTTTATGAGATTTTTTTAAATATTCCCCATCTTTTTCATGAATATCCTTTTGAGACTCTCCAGTTATTTTATTTTTTCTTTCTGCCATCAATTTTTGTGCTGTTTCTGTTGGCATGTTTAAGAATATAACTAAATCTGGTTTTGGTATTCCCATTTTATTATATTCTAAATCCTCTAACCAATCTAAATATACATTTTTTTCTAAAACATTCTCTATTTTAGATGCTTGATGAACCATATTCGACGTAGTATATCTATCTGTTATAATAACTCCACCCTCATTATAAAAATTACCCCAATCTTTTTTATAAGAAGCATACCTATCAATAGCATACATTGTTGAGATTGGGTAAGGATTAATTGAAGATGCATCTGTTCCAAACTCACCTGCTAGATACATTTTTACTGGTGCACAAGCTGGACTTTCATAATTTGGAAATGATATTTTTCTAATTTTTTCTATTTTTTCTGATAATTTTTTGAATAAAAGCTCTGTTTGAGTTTCTTTTCCACTTGAATCAGTTCCCTCTATAACAATTAATTTTCCATTCTTAATTCTTTCCATAATTTTCATAAACCCACTTTCTTGTTTCTTTATCAACATTTTTTATAATTTCTAATGAATCTATCTCTCTTAATTCATGATTATTCATTGCTGTTTCTATTATTTCATAAATTTGTAAAAACTTTATCTTACCATTTATAAACAGCTCTACAGCTACCTCATTTGCAGAGTTGAAAACACATGGCATACTTTTTCCTGCTCTTCCTGCTTTAAAAGCTAATTCTACACCTTTAAAAGTTTTATTATCAACCTCATCAAAAGTTAACTCTTTTAATTTTTTTAAATTTAATCTTTCTAACTCTGAGCTCATCTCTCTTTCGGGATATGTAAATGCATATTGTATAGGTAGTTTCATATCTGGAACTCCTAGTTGAGCTATTATTGAACTATCTACAAATTCTACCATTGAATGCACTATACTTTGTGGATGAACTAGCACCTCTATATTATCATAATCTATATTGAATAACATATGAGCTTCTATTACTTCTAACCCTTTATTTACAAGCGTTGATGAATCAATTGTTATTTTTTTTCCCATAGACCAATTTGGATGTTTTAAAGCTTCTTCTACAGTTACATTTTTTAAATATTTAGAATCTTTACCTCTAAAAGTTCCACCACTTGCTGTTATAATTAAAGTTTTTATCTCATTTTTTCCGCTTCCCTGCATACTTTGAAACAATGCTGAATGCTCACTATCAACTGGTATAATCTCTGCTCCTGGATACTCTTTTAAAAGTTTATTTATATACTCTCCAGCCGCAACCATAGTTTCTTTATTAGCAAGTGCTATTCTTTTTTCTTTTTTAATCGCTTCTACAGTAGCCTCTATTCCTATTGCACCACTAATTGCAGTTAAAACTATATCAGCTTCATCTAAAGCTCCCATCCTCTTTAAACCCTCATCTCCAAAATAAACTGTTTTATCTGGATATAATTCCTTTAATTCAACGGCTCTTTCTTCATCTCCGATACATATGTATTCTGGATTAAATAAATCTATCTGCTCTTTAAGAAGAGTGAAATTTGAATAACCAGATATGCCAACAACTTTAAACTCCTCTTTTTTTGCTGCAATAACTTTTAAAGCGTTCCTTCCAATACTTCCTGTAGATCCTAAAATAGTTATTTTCTTCATCTTCTCTCTGCTACAAAAAACATATACAAAAGTATCTGTCTTTGATTTTTACCACTTCAACGAACTCTGCCTCGCCAAGCTACTACAGTTTATTTAGTTCTCCGTGGTCGTTAATTCCCCATTTAGCCTACGGGTACACAGTAT
>JBOFLW010000243.1:0-7786 GCA_051658065.1 Cetobacterium sp. | reverse complement strand
CCTTATAACGAGAGAGAAATTAGAGAGCAAATAAAAGCTATGAATGATTTAAATGTAACAGAATATTTATTGTGGAGTCCTAGTAATAACTATAAGATTACAGCGAATTAAAAATAAATGTTTAAAAAAAGTATAGTGTATGATATAATGGCATTTGACTAAATTAAAGGAGAAAAAATTGGAAGGAATAATAGTTGTAGATAAACCTGTTGGTATAACTTCCTTTGATGTTATAAGGGTTTTGAGAAGAAATTTAAAAGAGAGAAGAATAGGTCATACGGGAACTTTAGATCCTTTAGCCACTGGAATTTTGGTTATTTGTGTAGGTAAAGCTACAAAATTCGCACAGGATATAGAGGGTTATGAAAAAGAGTATGTTGCAGATTTAGAACTTGGTTTCAAAACAGACACTTATGATACAGAAGGAAAGGTTTTAGATAGGACAGAGAATTTCAATATATCTAATGAGACTTTTAAAGAGGTTTTAGATACATTTAAAGGGGACATAAAACAAGTTCCACCTATGTATTCTGCTATAAAAGTTGATGGAAAAAAACTTTATGAGTTAGCTAGAGAGGGTGTAGAGATAGAGAGGAAAGCTAGAGATGTTAGCATAACAAAACTAGATGTTCTTTCGTTTGATGGAGTGAAAGCAAGAATCAACTGTACAGTTTCAAAAGGAACTTATATTAGAAGTTTAATCTATGATTTAGGAGAAAAACTAGGAACATTTGCTACAATGACAGGTTTAAGAAGAACTCGTGTTGGAGAAGAAAACCTAGAGAGGTCATTTACATTAGAAACTATAGAAAAAATGGTTCTAGAAAATGATTTTTCATTTTTAGTTTCAGTGGAAGATTATTTTGGTTTCCCACGAACAGATATTGAAGATGAAAATGATATAAAACTTTTTGTGAATGGTCAGAGATGTAAAAAAAGAATAAATGAAGGAAAGTATACAGTTTATTCTAAGAATAAGTTTATAGGCTTAGGTGAAGTAACAAACGGTTTGTTAAAAGGTTATAAGTATTATTAATTTATAGAGAGGAAGAGATATGAAAATAAAAAACATTGCGATTATAGCCCATGTTGACCATGGAAAAACAACTCTAGTAGACTGTCTATTAAGACAATCAGGAGTTTTCGGAGCTCACGAACTTGAAAAAGTAGCAGAGAGAGTAATGGATTCAAATGACATTGAAAAAGAGAGAGGAATTACAATTTTCTCTAAAAATGCATCAGTAAATTACGGAGATTACAAAATCAATATAGTTGATACTCCAGGCCATGCTGACTTCGGAGGAGAGGTTCAGAGAATCATGAAAATGGTTGACTGTGTTGTTTTACTAGTAGACGCATTCGAAGGTCCTATGCCTCAAACTAAATATGTTTTAAAGAAAGCTTTAGAGCAAGGACATAGACCAATAGTTGTAGTTAACAAAGTAGATAGACCAAATGCTAGACCAGAAGAAGTTTTATACATGGTATACGACCTATTCATAGAGTTAAATGCTAATGACTTACAATTAGAATTCCCAGTTGTATATGCTTCAGGAAAAGCTGGATTTGCTAAGAAAGAGATAAATGATGTTAGTGATAACATGCAACCATTATTCGAAACAATATTAGAGCACGTTGAAGATCCAGAAGGAGACAACGCAAAACCAACTCAATTCTTAATAACTAACATTGAGTATGATAACTATGTTGGAAAGCTTGCAGTAGGAAGACTTTATAACGGTAAATTAAGAAGAAACCAAGAAGTTATGTTAATAAAGAGAGATGGAAAGCAAGTTAAAGGTAAAATCTCTGTTATGTACGGATACGAAGGATTAAAAAGAGTAGAGATTCAAGAAGCTTTCTCTGGAGATATCTTCTGTGTAGCTGGATTAGATAACATTGACATTGGAGAAACAATTGCAGACGTTAACGAACCAGTAGCTTTACCAGTAATTGATATAGATGAGCCAACTCTTTCTATGACATTCATGGTAAACGATTCTCCATTCGCTGGAAAAGAAGGAAAGTTCGTAACATCTAGAAATATTTGGGATAGACTTCAAAAAGAGCTTCAAACTAACGTAAGTATGAGAGTAGAAGCAACAGAAGCTGCTGATGCATTCGAAGTTAAAGGAAGAGGAGAACTTCAACTTTCTATACTTTTAGAGAACATGAGAAGAGAAGGATTTGAAATTCAGGTTTCAAAGCCAAAAGTTTTATTCAAGGATATCGATGGAGTTAAATGTGAACCAATTGAAATGGCAATGGTTGACGTTGATGAAGCTTTCGTTGGTGTTGTAATAGAGAAAATGGGAATCAGAAAGGGAGAAATGGTAACAATGACTCCTGGTAATGATGGATATACAAGATTAGAGTTCAAAGTACCTGCAAGAGGATTAATTGGATTCAGAAATGAATTCTTAACAGATACAAAAGGAACTGGAATCTTAAACCATTCATTCTATGATTACGAAGCATACAGAGGACCAATCCCTACAAGACCTAAAGGAGTTTTAATCTCTTTAGAGCAAGGAACGACTATAGCTTACGCATTAAGTGGATTACAAGATAGAGGAGTATTATTTACTGATCCAGGTGTAGCTGTTTATGAGGGAATGATTGTTGGAGAGCATAACAGAGAGAACGATTTAATCGTAAACGTATGTAAAGCTAAAAAATTAACTAATATGAGAGCTTCTGGAAGTGACGATGCAGTTAAAATCGCTACTCCAAGAAAATATACTCTTGAGCAAGCTCTAGATTATATTGCTGATGATGAATTAGTAGAAATTACACCAACTAACATCAGAATAAGAAAGAAATTCTTAAAAGAAAACGATAGAAAAAAGAACTCTAAATAATTACAAATAAGAGGTAAAACTGTGAAAAAATTATTGATTTTATTTGTACTATTGATATCACTAGTAGGTTGTAGTAGTTTCAATAAAAAAATATACACAGATGATGAAATAATAGCAGCAGTTATTGTTGATGATGTGTATATGTTAAATAGAGCAATAAAAAATGGTTTTAATATAAATGAAGAATTAAAAAGTGGAGATACTCTTTTAAGCTTAGCCTTAAAAGAGGATTCTCTTCAAATTTTTTCAAGTTTATTAACTAATGGAGTAAATTTAGAAAAAGATTTACCTGCAAAAAAAATAGCAGGAATAAATACAGAAATATCATCGAGACCTCCAATATTTTTTGTAAGCAGTAAAGAAGCTTTGGATATATTTATTAAAGAAAAAGTAAATTTAAATGCTTTCACAGTAGATGGAGAGTTATTGATAAATTATTATATAAAAACAAAACCTCAAAATTTAGTTATAAAATTAATAGAAAATAATGTTCAATTAAAAATTCTAGATTCTAGTGGTTGGTATCCAATATTTTGGGCAGTCAATATAGAAGATAAAATTATAATTGAAGAGTTATTAAAAAAAGATAAAAGTCAATTTTTGTTGAAAGATAAAAAGGGTAATTATCCAATATATTATGCAAATTCAGAGGAAAGTATAAATATTTTATTAACTGGTGAATATAATGTAAATGAAAAAAATATATATGGAGAGAACATATTAGGAGAAGTTTATTTAAAAGTTAAAAAACTTGGCTATCACTACTTAGAGAAAAAACTTTTAGAAAAAGGAGTAAATCCTAACTATACTTCATATAGATAAAAAGAATAGTAATTAAGAAGGATAGAATTTTTAATTCTATCCTTCTTAATTATTTGGTTAACTTGAAAAAATGCTAAAAATAAGGTATAATTACAAAAGTGTTTTTTCAAAGGAGGAAAAAATAAATGATAGGAAAACTTTTAAGTCCTTTGGATAGACTTTCTTTTTCAAGAAAATTAATCCTTGGATTTTTTACAGCAATAATTTTAGGATCAATCCTACTTTATATGCCGTTTTCTCTACAAACAGGTCATAAAATAAGTTTTTTAACAGCAGTTTTTACAATAACATCAGCAATATGTGTAACAGGATTATCTGTTATAGATATAAGTCAAGTATTGTCTTTTCAAGGTCAAATAATACTTTTAGTTTTTATTCAATTAGGTGGTCTAGGAGTAATGACGTTTTCTTCTTTATTTTTCTTATTAATTGGAAAAAAAATGAGTTACAAAGATAGAGAGCTTATAAAAGAGGAAAGAAATGCTGAAAGCAGTGGAGAAGTTATTGGCTTTATAAAAAAAATAGTTATAATAGTATTGTTAATAGAAGGAATAGGAGCAATTTTCTTAACAATAGAGTTTTTAAAAATTTTTGAATTTTCTAAAGCTTTATATTTTGGTATATTTCATTCGATATCAGCATTTTGTAATGCTGGATTTGCACTATTTTCAAACAATTTAGAAAACTATGTAGGTAGCATACTAATGAATATGACTATAGCTTATTTAATAATACTGGGTGGAATAGGATTCTCTGTTATAAATTCAGTATTAATTGCAGTAAGAAGAGATGTAAAAAGATTTACATTAACTTCGAAAGTTGCAATTTTGGTTTCAATGTTTTTAACTTTCGTTGGAATGATTTTATTCTTTTTATTAGAGTATAAAAATCCTACAACAATAGGAAATTTAAGTTGGTTTGATAAGATATTAGCATCGTTTTTCCAAAGTGTTACAACAAGAACAGCAGGATTCAATACAGTTCCAATGGGAACACTAAATCCAGCAACAATATTTATGTTTTGTATTCTTATGTTTATTGGTGCATCTCCAGGCTCTACGGGTGGAGGAATAAAAACTACAACAATAGGAGTAATAGTATTGTATGTAATCGGAGTTATTCAAGGAAAAGAAAATATAAATGTTTTTAATAGAAGAATAAGTTGGGATATATTAAATAGAGCTTTGGCAATTTTAGTCATATCAATAATATATGTTTCAATAGTCATAATGGCTATAATGACAATAGAAACAAAAATAGGATTTGAGAAAATAGTATTTGAAGTTGTTTCAGCTTTTGGAACAGCAGGATTATCAATGGGTATTACAGCAGATTTGAGACCATTGTCAAAAATTTTGATAATAACAACTATGTTTATAGGAAGATTAGGACCAATGACTTTTGCTTTAGCTTTAGGAGAGAAAAAAATTAAGCAAAGTTTAAAATATCCAAAAGAAAATATTTTAGTTGGTTAGTAATGGAGGAAAAATGAAACAGTATGTAGTTATAGGTATGGGAAGATTTGGTGCGAGTGTGGCAGAAACACTTTACAAATCTAATGAAGAGGTACTAGCAATAGATGAGTCAGAAGATATTATTCAAGAGGCAGTTAATAGTGGAATAGTTGAAAATGCAGTTGTTGCTGATGCAACTGATGATAAAGAGTTAAAAAATATAGGTCTTGAAGGATTTGATGTTGCATTCGTTTGTATAGGTGCAATTGAGCCTAGCATAATGGTAACTCTTAATTTGAAAGAGTTAGGAGTAAAAAAAATTATAGTAAAGGCGATTTCAAGAAGACATGGAAGAGTTTTAGAAAAAATTGGAGCAAATCAAGTCGTTTATCCAGAGGAATATATGGGTAAAAGAACTGCATTAGCTGCAATGGATCCAAATATGATAGAACACTTTAGATTCTCTAAAGATTTCTTATTGGCAGAAATTAAATCTCCAGAGAGTTTCTGGAATAAAACTTTAATAGAGTTAGATATAAGAAATAGATACAATGTAAATATAGTAGGAATAAAAAAAGGGAATAGAAACTTTATTCCAAATTTATCTCCAACAACGGTAATTGAACAAGGAGATATTCTTCTTGTGATAACAGATGCAAAAACAGCGAAAGAATTAAAGAATTTGAAGTAAGAGAAAGGAGTAAAAAATGCAAAAATTTGATGTAATAGTTGTAGGAGCAGGTCATGCAGGGTGTGAAGCTGCATTAGCTGCTGCAAGAATGGGAGCAAAAACAGCAATATTCACAATACTACTTGATAATATAGGATACATGTCTTGTAATCCGTCGTTAGGAGGTCCAGCTAAATCTCACTTAGTTAAAGAGGTTGATGCTTTAGGTGGAGAGATGGCAAGAAATATAGATAAAACTTTTATTCAAATAAGAGTTTTAAATACGAAAAAAGGTCCTGCAGTTAGATCTTTAAGAGCACAAGCAGATAAAGTAAATTATAGTAAAGAGATGAAAAAAACTCTTGAAAATACAGATAATTTAGATGTTGTTCAAGGAATGGTAACAGAGCTTATAGTAGAAAACAATAAAGTTATCGGATTAAAAACAAAAGAGGGCGTTGAATACAGAGCAAAAGCTGTAGTAATAGCAACTGGAACATTTATGAGAGGTCTTATACATATTGGAGAAAACCAATTCCAAGGTGGAAGAATGGGAGAGCTATCATCAGAAGAGTTACCTTTATCTTTAGAAAAGTTAGGAATAAGATTAGGAAGATTTAAAACAGGAACACCTCCAAGAATAGATGCAAGAACTATAGATTACTCTAAAGTAGATATTCAACCAGGAGATGAAGGTGTTTTAAAATTCTCAAGTAGAACAACAGCAGAAGAGGTTTTATCTAAAAAACAGATTCCATGTCATATGGTGTTTACAAACAAAGAGGTTCACGATACGATAATATCTAATAAGGATAAGTCACCTTTATTTAACGGAACAATTCAAGGAACAGGACCAAGATATTGTCCATCAATAGAGGATAAGGTATTTAGATATCCAGACAAAGATAGACATCACCTTTTCTTAGAGAAAGAGGGTTATGATACAAACGAAGTTTATATAAGTGGATTCTCATCTTCATTACCTACAGATGTTCAATATGAAATGTTAAAAGGTATTGAAGGGTTAGAAAATGCTAAAATAATGAGATATGCATATGCAATAGAATATGATTACATAATTCCAGAAGAGATAAAATATAGTTTAGAAACAAAAAAAATAGAAAATTTATTCTTAGCTGGTCAAATAAATGGAACTTCAGGATATGAAGAAGCTGGAGCTCAAGGTTTAGTAGCTGGAATAAATGCAACTAGAAAAGTTTTTGGTCAGGAACCTGTTATATTAGATAGAGCAGATTCTTATATAGGAACTTTGATTGATGATTTAGTTTCTAAAGGTACAAATGAACCATATAGAATGTTTACAGCTAGAAGTGAATATAGATTAGTTTTAAGAGAAGATAACGCCGATTTAAGACTTAGTCAATTAGGACATGAAATTGGATTAGTTTCAGATGAAGAGTATAAAAGAGTTCAGAAAAAAGAAAGTGATGTAGCTTTAATAATTGAAAAATTAGAAAAACAGCACGTAGGAAGTAGTAATCCAAGAGTAAATGAAGTTTTAATCAAAGCTAATGAACCAGAAGTAAAATCAGGATTAACTTTAATAGAGTTATTAAGAAGACCAGAAGTAAGTTATTCAGATATAAAATATATTTGTGAGCTTATAGAAAAATTTGAATTGGGTGAATATGATACAGATACAGAGTATCAAGTTGAGGTTCAAGTTAAATATTCAGGATATATTCAAAAATCTTTAAAAATGATAGAAAAACATAAAGGCTTAGAAAATAAAAAGCTTCCAGAAGATATGGATTATGACCTTTTAGAAAACATGCCAAAAGAAGCTAAAGATAAATTAAAGCTAATTAGACCTTATAACATAGGACAGGCATCAAGAATTTCAGGTGTTTCACCTGCAGATATTCAGGTTCTATTAATGTATCTAAAATTGAGAGGAAATAAATAGATGAGAGAGTATTTGATTGAAGGAATAAAAAAAATTGGTTTAAAGTATACAG
>JBOFLW010000242.1:0-1001 GCA_051658065.1 Cetobacterium sp. | reverse complement strand
TACATGTTATGAACATGTCCATCTGAAATACATGTTATGAACATGTCCATCTGAAATACGTGATTTATGAAAATGTCCATCTGAAATACGTGATTTATGAAAATGATTTATGAACATGTCCATCTGAAATACGTGATTTCTGAACATGTCCATCTGAAATACGTGATTTATGAACACGTCCATCTGAAATACGTGATTTATGAACACGTCCATCTGAAATACGTGATTTATGAACACGTCCATCTGAAATACATGTTATGAACATGTCCATCTGAAATACATGTTATGAACACGTCCATCTGAAATACATGTTATGAACATGTCCATCTGAAATACATGTTATGAACATGTCCATCTGAAATACATGATTTATGAAAATGTCCATCTGAAATACGTGATTTATGAAAATGATTTATGAACATGTCCATCTGAAATAAATGTTATGAAAATGTCCATCTGAAATACATGTTATGAAAATGTCCTTCTGAAATACATGTTATGAAAATGTCCATCTGAAATACATTTTATGAAAATGTTAATCTGAAATACATGATTTATGAAAATGATTTATGAACATGTCCATCTGAAATACGTGATTTATGAACATGTCCATCTGAAATACATGTTATAAAAATGTTAATCTGAAATACATGATTTATGAAAATGATTTATGAACATGTCCATCTGAAATACATGTTATGAAAACGTCCATCTGAAATACATGATTTATGAACACGTCCATCTGAAATACGTGATTTATGAACACGTCCATCTGAAATACGTGATTTATGAACATGTCCATCTGAAATACGTTATGAACATGTCCATCTGAAATACATGTTATGAACATGTCCATCTGAAATACATGTTATGAACATGTCCATCTGAAATACATGTTATGAACATGTCCATCTGAAATACGTGATTTATGAAAATGTCCATCTGAAATACGTGATTTATGAAAATGATTTATGAACATGTCCATCTGAAATACGTGATTT
>JBOFLW010000241.1:0-3158 GCA_051658065.1 Cetobacterium sp. | reverse complement strand
TTATCATAATTTCTGGATCGACACCATTATTTTTTGATTTTGACATTTTTTCAATTTTAACTTGTACTTCTTCACCTGTCGTTTTTAGAATTGCTCCAGTACCTTTTAATTCTACTTCTTCTGGATAAACAAATCTATTTTCAGTTGATGAATAATATGATGGTCCTAATACCATACCTTGTGTTAACAATCTTTTAAAAGGTTCGTTTGTTGAAAGAAGTCCCATATCTCTTAAAACTTTTGTAAAGAATCTTGAGTATAGTAAATGCATAACTGCATGTTCTATTCCACCAATATATTGATCTACTGGTGACCATCCATCTGCTATCTCTTTCTTAAATGGTAAATTTTCATTTTTAGAATCACAATATCTCAAGAAATACCAAGAAGAATCAACGAATGTATCCATTGTATCAGTATCTCTTCTAGCTGGTCCACCACAACAAGGACATATCGAATTTTTAAAACTTTCTGATGTTTCTAATGGATTTCCATTTCCTGTGAATTCAACATCTGTTGGTAGTAAAACGGGAAGATTTTCCTCTTTTTCCATTACTACTCCACATTTTTCACAATAAAGAGCTGGAATTGGTGTTCCCCAGTATCTTTGTCTAGATACTCCCCAATCTTTTAATCTATATTTAGTTGTTCTTTGTCCAAATTCTTTTTCTTCAACAAAATCAGCTATTTTAACTAAAGCTTCTTTTGAAGAAATTCCATTAAAATCTGAAGAATTTGTCATTTTTCCTGAACCTATAAATGCATTTTTCATATCAGAAGAACATATTTTTATCTCTTCTTTTGTTTCTTTATCAATTGGATTAATTACAACTTTAATTGGTAAATCATATTTTTTAGCAAATGCAAAATCTCTTTCATCATGTGCTGGTACAGCCATTACAGCTCCAGTTCCATAATTCATTAGAACATAATCAGCTATCCAAAGCTCAACCTTTTCTCCATTTGAAGGATTTATAACATGCCATCCTGTTTTTACACCATTTTTTTCTTTACCCTCAGCTGTTCTTTCTATCATATCAGTATTTTTCATAGCTAATATCTGTTCTTTAATACTAGGATTAACTTTTAGTATCTCTTCTACTAAAGGATGTTCTGGAGCTATTACTGCATAAGTAACTCCAAATAAAGTTTCAACTCTTGTTGTAAAAACAGGTAAATTTTCATTTTTTTCAACAATTTTAAAGTTTACTTCTGTTCCTATAGATTTTCCTATCCAGTTTTTTTGCATTGTTAAAACTTTTTCAGGCCAACCTTTTTCTAACTCTTTATGTCCCTCTAATAATTCTTCAGCATAATCCGTTATTTTAAAGAACCATTGCTCTAAATCTTTTTGTATAACAGGAGTCTTAGAGTGTCTCCAACACATACCATCTTCAACCTGCTCATTTGCTAAAACAGTTTGACAATCTGGACACCAATTTACTGTTGATTTCTTTTTATAAACTAGTCCCATTTCAAACATTTTTTTGAAAATCCATTGATTCCACTTATAATACTCAGGTGTATAACTTGCAATTTCTCTATCCCAATCATAAGATAATCCAATCATTTTTAATTGTCTATTCATATTATCTATATTAGACTTTGTCCATATAGCAGGGTGTGCTCCATTTTGGATTGCTGCATTTTCTGCTGGTAATCCAAAAGAATCCCATCCCATAGGATGTAATACATTATAACCTTTCATTCTTTTATATCTAGCTATAACATCACCAATTGTATAGTTTCTAGCATGTCCTACGTGCAATTTTCCAGATGGATATGGAAGCATCTCTAAAACATAATAGTTTTCTCTTCCTTCTACTTTATTCTCTGTTTTAAATATTTTTTCTTCATTCCATTTTTGTTGCCATTTTTCTTCTATTTGATTAAAATTATAATCTCTCATTCTCTTCACCCCATTAAGTTTCATTTTATTTCATAATATAGCACAAAAAAACCTGCATTTCTACAGGTTTATTTATTTAATATAGGTTTTTAGCTATCTCAGAAAGGATAATTCCTCCTGCTACAGATACATTTAATGAATTTATTTTTCCATGCATTGGAATCTTTACTAAGATATCACAATTTTCTTTTACTTTCTTTCTAATTCCATCTCCTTCACTTCCTAAAACTAATGCTGTTTTATTAGGATATTTCTCTTGATGATAGAACTTTGTTCCAGATCCTTCTGCTCCATAAACCCAAAAATCTAATTTTTTAAGTTTTTCTATTGCATCTGATATGTTTGTAACTTTTATTATATCAACATGTTCTATTGCTCCAGTTGATGTTTTTATAACTGTTTCATTAATTTTTACAGAGTTTCTCTCTGGAATTATTATTCCTTTAACACCAAATATCTCAGCACTTCTAATTATTGCACCAAAATTTCTTGGGTCTTGTACTCCATCTAATATTAAAACTATTGATTTTTCATCTTTAGCTATTCTTTCTATAAATTCTCCTAAATCTTTGTAGTAATCATAATCATTTAAAAGTGCTACTACACCTTGAGAATTTTCCTCTTTTTTAGCTACTTGAAATATTTTAATATTTCTTGCTGATGCTAAAGCTTTTAATTTTCCTAATTTTTCTTCTCTCATACCTTTAAATATTTCAATCTTTTCAATATTGTTAGACTTATTTTCTAATAACTCTATTACAGGATTTATTCCTATTACTTTTTCCATTTTCTCACCCTTATTTTATATTTCTACTTTTATTCTTTCTATATTTGCACCTAGAGCAGTTAATTTAACTTCTAAGTTTTCATATCCTCTATCTACATGGTAAATTCTATTTACAATTGTTTCTCCCTCTGCTAATAATCCTGCTAAAACAAGAGAAGCTCCCGCTCTTAAATCACTAGCCATAACTTCTGCAGAACAAAAATTATCTATTCCAGTTATTATAGCTGTGTTTGAATCTGTCCAAATTTCTGCACCCATTCTACTTAATTCTGGAACATGCATAAATCTATTTTCAAATATTGTTTCTTTTATTTCACTTTTTCCATTTACTAAACACATTAGAGTCATCATTGGTGATTGTAAATCTGTTGGGAATCCAGGGTGTGGCATAGTTGTTGCACTTACAGGTTTTAAATCTTTCAATTTAGTTTTAGTAGTTAAAACATCCCCGTTTATTTCAAA
>JBOFLW010000240.1:0-1235 GCA_051658065.1 Cetobacterium sp. | reverse complement strand
CATAGAAGAATTTCGATTTTATTTCTTACAATAATACTTATGGTTCTAAGTTCTATAAATATGATAAGTGCTGCTTTTTATATGAAACCAGAGAATATAAAAAAACACATTTTTTACATTTTTATATTTTTTTTAATCTATATTTTTTTAGGAAGTGCTGGAAAAATAAAAAAATATAATTTAACATATAAATTTTTAAGTGAGAGAAAAGTTAATGGAGTAATATTTGCAAGTAGTATGTTCATTTTGCTAGGAATGTATATTGGAGGTAGAATAGGATTACCTTTTATTCCTAAAATAAATGGAGCGTACGGATGGATTAATTTAGGTCCAATTTCAATTCAACCAGCTGAAATATTAAAATGTTTTTTTGTTGTAAATATGGCGAATTGCTTAGCAAGAGCTGAAGATAATGATTTTTCAGAAAAAACAACTATAGTATCATCATTTTTTTATCTATTTTTTTATGGTGCACTAATATTAGCTCAAAAAGATATGGGAACAGTAATACATTATTTTTCAATTTGGGTATTTATGATATTCATGAGTAAATTAAAAGATAAGTGGATATTAAGAGTGGCTTCACTAGGTAGTATTACTGGAGCAATTGGGTTAGCGATAGTTTACAAATTTGCAAGTGAGCAAGGAGCATCATATAAAATTATGAGAATTAAAAGTTACATAGATGGATTATTTTTCGGGAATTATTCAGATGATTATGGATACCAAGTTAAACAATCAGTTTATGCATTTGGAAGTGGAGGATTTTTTGGAAAAGGATATGCAAATGGAGTTCAAAAATATAGTTATCTTCCAGAAATTCATACAGATTTTATAATGGCTACTTTTGGTGAAGAATTTGGAATAATAGGGATGTTTTTAGTTATAGGATTATTTTTTTCTTTATACCATTTAATTATAGTTACAGGAAGAGAAAGTAAAAATTATTTTGGAAAATATTTAGCTATGGGAATAGGAGCTCAAATAATAACTCAAGTAATTATAAATATTTTTGTAGCAGTGGGACTTTTCCCTGTGTTTGGATTACCAATGCCATTTTTTAGTTATGGTGGTAGTGCTATGGTGACAATGGGATTAGCTTTAAGTTTTATACACAGTATGAATGCAGACTAATAAATAAGAAATTGCTTTTTAAATGTAAAAATGATATACTTTAATATGTTAATAACAGAGGATAAATATAAGGTAAGTAGTAAGAGATTAAAGCTAAAAAG
>JBOFLW010000239.1:0-1302 GCA_051658065.1 Cetobacterium sp. | reverse complement strand
GTCATCATCACTATTTTCACCTGCATATCTAGCAGAATAAACTCCTGGTTCTCCATTTAAAGCTTCTACACAAAGACCAGAATCATCTGAAATTGTTATCATATTAGTAAACTTAGCAATTTCTAAAGCTTTCTTTTTTGAGTTTTCTTCAAAAGTATCTCCATCTTCTATTACCTCAGGAATATCTATTCCATCTTTTATAGAAAGAATTTCGAAAGTTGAATCACTTAAAATTTTTGACATTTCATCTATTTTCTTTTTATTTCCTGTGGCTAAAAATATTTTCATTACTTTGAAAACTCCTCTTCTATCTCTTTTCTCTGAAGCTCTATTAATTCATAGATTCCTTTTTCAGCTAAATCTAACATTAAATTTAAATCTTTTCTAGCAAATGTAGCTTCTTCTCCAGTTCCCTGTATCTCAACAAATTCACCTTTGTCATTCATAATTACATTCATATCAACTTCAGCTACTGAATCCTCTGTATACATTAAATCTAATACTGGAGTTCCTTTAACCATTCCAACAGAAACTGCTGCTATGTTAGAAACTATTGGATTCTCTGCTAATAACCCTTTTTCCATTAATCTTCTCATAGCCATCTCTAAAGCTATAAATCCACCAGTTATAGAAGTAGTTCTTGTTCCACCGTCTGCTTGTATTACGTCACAGTCAATTGTAATAGTTCTTTCTCCTAATTTTTCTAAATCTATACAAGCTCTTAAAGCTCTACCTATTAATCTTTGAATCTCCATAGTTCTTCCACCAAGTTTACCTTTTGCAGCTTCTCTTTGGTTTCTCTCTCCAGTTGCTCTTGGTAACATTGAATACTCTGCTGTTATCCATCCTTTACCTTGATTTCTTAAAAATGGCGGTACTTTCTCTACAACTGATGCTGTACATATAACTTTTGTATTTCCCATCTCTATAAGTACACATCCTTCTGCATACATTGTATAGTTTCTCGTAACTTTTACTGCTCTTTTTTCGTTTGTTTGTCTTCCGTCTTCTCTTATCATTTCCTCTTCCTTTCTATACAAACTGCTCTATTTTTTCGAACTCGTTAGATTCTATCTTACCAAATTGAATTTCATAAAGCTTTCTATATATCCCATTATTTTTTAGTAACTCTTGATGATTTCCAACTTCTTTTATCTCTCCATTTTCCATAACAACAATTTTATCAGCATTCAAAATTGTTGAAAGTCTATGGGCTATAACAAATGTTGTTCTTCCATTCATTAATTTATCTAAAGCATCTTGTACTAATCTTTCTGATTCTGTATCCAATGCTGAAGTTGC
>JBOFLW010000238.1:0-17531 GCA_051658065.1 Cetobacterium sp. | reverse complement strand
CACGGTGGAGGACAAGATTTAATATTCCCACACCATGAAAATGAGATTGCTCAATCAAAATGTGGTACAGGTGGAGAGTTTGCTAAATATTGGATACATAATGGATATATAAATATAAAAGGTGAAAAGATGTCAAAGTCTTTAGGTAATTTCTTCCTTTTAAGAGAGGTTTTAGAACAGTTTGAGGGAAGAGTTGTAAGATTCTTTATTTTGAGTTCACACTATAGAAAACCAATTGATTTCTCAGATAATGAATTAATTCAATCTAAGGCAGGATTAGAGAGAATAGAAAATGCTATCTCTAGAGGAAAAGAAAAGTTAACTTCAAAACCAGTTCAAAATGGAGCTAATTTAGCTGAGTTATTAAATTCTTTAGAATCATCTAAAGAGAAATTTATAAAATGTATGGATGAAGATTTTAATACTGCTGGTGGAATCGGTGCAATATTTGAACTTGTAAAAGAGTTGAATAAAGCTCTTGAAGAGAATGAAATTTCAGATTCTGGATTTAAAGTAATAAATTCTGCAGTTGATTATATTAAAAATGTAATGGAAGATGTATTTGGAGTTTTATTAAAAGTGGAGGTTCAAGTTGGAGATATGACAACTGAACTTATAGAATTTTTATTAGAGCTAAGAAGAGAAGCTAGAGATAATAAAGATTGGAGTTTCTCAGATAAAGTAAGAGATAGATTATTAGAGATGGGAATTAAAATAAAAGATGGAAAGGAAAAAACAACATGGTCAATTTAGATGTGCGTGAAGCAAATGGTTTAGTTTTAGCATATTTGGGAGATGCTGTATGGGAACTTTCAATTAGAAGTTATTACATAAATAAAGGTTATAATATAAAAAATTTAAATAGACTTGTAAAACAACATGTTAATGCACAGGCTCAAAGCAAGTATTTGAAAAATATAATAGATGATTTAGATGAGGATAAATTATTATTAGTAAATCGTTCTAAAAATAGTAATATAAAGACTTTTCCTAAATCATGTACTGTTATGGAGTATAAAGAGGCAACAGCTTTTGAAGCATTAATAGGAGCCTTATATACAGAGGGAAATTTGGAAGAGATAAAGAAAATAGTTGAGAATAACTTAGACAAGGAGTGATAGTAAGTGGGATTCAAATTAAGACTACCTGGATTTAGCAGAAGCATAGGAATAGATTTAGGAACAGCAAACACATTAGTATACAGTAAAAAGCATGGGAAGATAATATTAAACGAACCATCTGTTGTTGCAGTAGAAAGAGAAAGTAGAAAAGTTTTAGCTGTTGGAAATGAAGCTAAAGATATGTTGGGTAAAACACCTGATTCAATAGTTGCAGTAAAGCCTTTAAGTGAAGGAGTTATAGCGGATTATGATATAACAGAAGCAATGATAAAATACTTTATAAAAAAAGTATTTGGTAAATATTCTTTGTTTATGCCAGAAGTTATGATTTGTGTTCCAATTGATGTTACTGGAGTAGAGAAAAGAGCTGTATTAGAAGCTACTTTATCTGCAGGAGCTAAGAAAGCTTATTTAATAGAAGAAGCAAGAGCAGCAGCATTAGGTTCAGGAATAGATATTTCAGCACCAGAAGGAAATATGATTGTTGATATTGGTGGAGGATCTACAGACGTAGCGGTAATATCATTAGGTGGAACAGTTGTTAGTAAAACAATAAGAACTGCAGGAAATAACTTTGATGTAGATATAATAAAATATATTAAAAAAACTCATACTTTATTAATTGGAGATAAAACAGCCGAAAGTATAAAAATGCAAATAGGAACAGCCATACCTATGTCAGAAGAGGAAACTATGACAATAAAAGGAAGAGATTTGATAACTGGGCTTCCTAAATCAGTAACAGTTGGATCAGAAGAGATTAGAGAAGCAATAATGGATTCTTTAATGGAGATTGTAACTTGTGTTAAAGATGTTTTAGAAAAAACTCCACCAGAATTAGCTGCAGATATTATAGATAGAGGAATAGTTATGGCAGGTGGAGGATCTTTAATAAGAAACTTCCCAGAACTAATATCAAAGCATACATCTCTAAATGTAAGATTAGCAGATTCACCTTTAGAGAGTGTTGTTAAAGGAGCTGGAATGGCTTTAGATCAAATATCTATACTTAGAAAAATTGAGAAGGCCGAAAGATAATGTTTAAAGATTTGAACTCAAATCAAAAAGCAATCGAATTTTTAAAAAAAGAACTTAATTTTGGAAGAGAAGCAGGAACATATTTATTTTATGGAGCTGATAGAGATATTTTAAAAAATTTCTCTAAATCTTTTGGAAAAAGTTTAAATTGTAAAAATTATATAGATGATTTTTGTGGAGTGTGTGAAAGTTGTATTAGAATTGAAAGTGAAACTCATGCTGATTTAGAGATTTTAGATGATATAACTGGAATTAAGATAGAAAAAGTAAGAGAGTTGGTACACAAAGATTCAACAACTTCATATGAGGGAAAAAAAAGAGTATATATAATTAGAGATATTGAAAAAATGAGAAAAGAATCAGCTAATGCACTACTTAAATTGATAGAAGAACCAAATTCTGGAAGTTTTTTCATACTTAATTCATCTGGATTAAATATATTACCAACAATAAAATCACGAGCTATTTTGTTGAAGTTTGTTAAAGCAACAGCAGAAGAGCTAGGAGTAACAGAAGAGGAGTATAACTTTTTTTTAGGTGATTCAAAAGAGCTTCAAATTTATAAAGAGGATACTCCTTTAAACATAAATGAAGGGTGTTCATTTGAAAGAATAGGTAATAATATAAAAATGTGGCAAGAATCAGATGATTTATTGCATAAAGTTGAAGTATATAAATCAATAAGAGACTTTGTAAATACAAAAGAGTATTTAACAGTTTTAGATAAATTATATTTTGTAGATGAAATTTTATTAAATACATCTGATAGAGAGTTAATAAAAGAGTTGATGAGTTATACAATATCAATTTTAAAAAATAAGAATAAAAATTTAGAAGAGTTATTAGAGGTAAAAAATATTGCAAAAACACCTGTAAATTTAAAGAATTTATTAATAACTTTTTACACTAATATATAAAATACGGTTAGAGAAGAGAGTGGTTTTGAATCGCTCTCTTTCTTTTATATCAATAATTGATACAAAATTGAATCATTATTCAAAATTAATACCTTTTTTAATAAAATAAGCTTAAAAATATTGCAAAAAAGTATTATAATAGATTGTAATTAATAAAAGTTGGAGAGAAGGATGTTAAATGTATTTTAAAAATTTTATTGTTTTCGGAATAACTCATAAAAATTTAGATTTATGCCAAAGAGAAAATTTTATAAAAAGTAATACTATTTCTATAATTGAAAAACTTTTTGAAGAGGGAAAAATTATAGGTTATGTAAATCTTTCTACTTGCTTAAGAGTAGAGTACTACCTACATTTAGATAAAAAATATTTGATAGAAGAGTTTCAAAAAGAGTTGGGACTAGATAATATATTCATAAAACAAGGTCACGAAGCTGTGAACCATCTATTTAGAGTAACTTGTGGATTTGAATCTGTTATAAAAGGTGAAGATCAAATTTTGGCTCAGATGAAAAAAGCACAATTGAGTAGCATGGAAAGTGGAATATCAAGTTCAAATATAAATGTTATATTTAATAAAGCTATAGAATTGGGAAAAAAGTTTAGAAATAAAAGTAAAATATGTCATAATGCTTTATCTTTAGAAGCTATTTCTTTGAAATTTATAAAAAATAAAATAGTTGATTTAAAAGATAAAAAAATACTGATATTAGGAATGGGAGATTTAGCTAGAGATATACTAGAACTTTTAACAAAAGAGGAGTATGAAAGCTTAACAATAACAAATAGAAGTTATCATAAAGCACTAGAACTTAGTAATATATACAATGCAGATGTAATTAGTTTTGAAGATAAATTAGAAGAGGTAGTTAAAAGTGATATAATAATATCAACAACCTCAGCACCTCATGCAATTATTAAAAAAGATGAGTTGTTACCAATTTTAAACGAAGAAAAAGAGTATATATTTTTAGATTTGGCAGTTCCAAGAGATATTGAAGAGGAATTAAATGAGTGTAAAAATATTAATTTATATAATATAGATGATGTTTGGGGAGTTTATTACGAAAATTTAGAAAATAGAGAAAATATTTTAACTGAATATGAATATATGCTCAGAGAACAGATGGTAAATTTAAAAAAATGGTTTGACTACAAAGAGGGGATAGCGTAAATGAAAAAGAAAGTTGTAATAGGAAGTAGAGGGAGTATATTAGCTTTAGCTCAAAGTGAAATGATTAAATCAAAGTTAGAAAAAAATTATCCAGAGTTACTATTTGAAATAAAAGTTATTGTAACAAGTGGAGATAAAGATTTAGTTAGTAACTGGAATAATAGTGATAAATCTTTAAAAAGTTTTTTCACAAAAGAGATTGAGCATGAGCTTTTAGATGGAAGGGTAGATTTAGCAGTTCATTCAATGAAAGATATGCCTTTAATATCTCCACCAGGGTTAATATGTGGAGCTACACCAGATAGAGAAGATAACAGAGATGTAATTGTTTCTAAAAACGGTAAAAAACTATTAGAACTTCCAGAAGGTTCAATTGTAGGTACAAGTTCATTAAGAAGAACTATGGGGCTTAAAGCTGTTAGACCTGATTTAGAGATAAAGCAACTTAGAGGAAATATACATACAAGACTTAGAAAATTAGAGGAAGAGGACTATGATGCAATTTTATTAGCTGCAGCAGGTCTTAAAAGGGTTGGATTAACTCATAGAATAACAGAGGAGCTAGATTATGAATTGATGATGCCAGCACCAGCTCAAGGAGCACTATATATTCAATGTAGAGAAAATGATGATTTTATAAGTACAATTTTAAAAAGTATACATAATCCTGAAATAGAGGAGATAGTAAATATAGAAAGAGAGTTCTCTAAAATATTTGATGGAGGATGCCATACTCCTATGGGATGTACTGGAGAGAGAATAGGAGATAAAATATCTTTAAAAGGTGTTTATTGTCATAATGATATTATGTATAAAGCTGAAGTTTTAGAAGAAAGAGATTTTGGAAAAGAGATTGCTCATAAATTAGCTACGAAGATAAAGGAGAAAATAGATGGTTAATCAAAAAATCGGAAAAGTATATATAATAGGTGCAGGGTGTGGAAATATAGATCTTTTAACATTGAAAGCTAAAAGATGTATAGAGTCAGCAGATTGTGTTGTTTATGATAGATTGATAGATCCAAAAGTATTAAAGTTAGCTAAAAAATCAGCAGAGATGATATATCTAGGAAAAGGAAATACCGAGGGTGGAGTAATACAAGATGAAATTAATAAAACTTTAGTTTTAAAAGCTAAAGAGGGAAAAATTGTAGCGAGAGTAAAAGGAGGAGATCCTTTTGTATTTGGTAGAGGTGGAGAAGAGATTGAAGAGATTGTAAAAAATTCAATCGATTTTGAAATTATACCAGGAATTAGTTCATCTATAGCAGTTCCAGAGTACGCAGGAATACCTGTTACACATAGAGGATTATCGAGATCATTTCATGTTTTTACAGGGCATACAATGGAAAATGGTGAATGGCACGATTTTTCAACAATAGCAAAACTAGATGGAACTCTTGTGTTTTTAATGGGAATTAAAAACTTAGACTTGATAACAGGAGATTTAATAAAGTATGGTAAAAATCCAGAAACACCTGTTGCAATAATTGAAAAAGGAACAACTGAAAATCAAAGAGTGACTGTTGGAACTCTAAAAGATATTGTTCAAAAATCTGAAGCTATGAAGATATTACCACCTGCAATTACAATAATTGGAGATGTTGTAAATATGAGAGATACTTTTAAATGGTTTGAAAATCAACCTTTATCAGGAAAAAAGGTTCTTGTAACAAGAGATGAGAAGCAAGCTCTAGAATTTTCTGAAAAGTTAAGAATAAAAGGAGCAACTGTAAGAGAGTTACCATTTATAAAAATTGAAGAAGCTTCAAACTTTGTAGAATCTGAGCTTAAAAATTATAGTGCATTATTATTTAATTCTTCAAATGGTGTTAAATACTTTATGGAAAATATAAAAGATTTAAGGTCACTTGGACACTTAAAAATAGGTGTTGTAGGTGCAAAAACAGACGAACTTCTAAGAGAGTATAGAATAATAAGAGACTTTATGCCTCAAAAATATATGGGGTCTGAGTTAGCAAAAGAGGTTGTAAACTTCACAGAAGAGAATGATAAAGTTTTATTTGTAACATCAGATATTTCTCCAGCAGAGTGTGAAAAATGGAGTCTAGATTATAAAAGAGAGTTCCAAAAGTTATCTGTTTATAAAACTAAAAAAAATATTCAACCGAAAGAAGAGGTAATAAAAACATTAAGTGAAATAGAATATATAACATTTTTAAGCTCTTCAACAGTAGAATCGTTTCATGAAAGCGTAGATGGTGATTGTTCAGTTTTAAAAGATAAAAAAATAGTTTCAATAGGTCCTGTTACAACAAAAACTTTGGTTCAATTAGGATATGATGTAGAGCTAGAAGCTAAAGTATTTGATGTAGATGGAGTTATAGATGCTATAGGAGATGATGGAAATGTTTAATAGAACTAGAAGACTTAGGGTTTCAGAGAGTATGAGAAATTTAGTTAAGAATATAGATTTTTCTTTAGATAATTTAATATATCCTTTATTTATAGAGGAGGGAGAAAATATAAAAGTTGAAATCTCTTCAATGAAGGGGCAATTTAGAATATCAATAGATATGCTAGAAGATGAGTTGAAAGAGTTAGAAGAGTTAGGAATAAAATCGTTGCTACTATTTGGAATTCCAAAGAAAAAAGATTTAGTTGGAAGTGAAGGGTATAGTGATACTGGAATAGTTCAAGAAGCGATTAGATTTATAAAAGAAAAGTTCCCTAGTTTTTTAGTAGTAACAGATGTTTGTTTATGTGAGTATACATCTCATGGTCATTGTGGAATATTAAAGGGTGAAGAGTTATTAAATGATGAAACTTTAAAACTACTTCAAAAAGTAGCTTTATCTCATGCAAAAGCAGGGGCAGACATAGTTGCACCTTCTGATATGATGGATGGAAGAATAGCTGCTATTAGAAACGTTTTAGATGAAAATGGATTCATAAATTTACCAATAATGTCTTATAGTGTAAAATATGCATCAGCTTATTATGGACCATTTAGAGAAGCAGCTGATTCAGCACCTACTTTTGGAGACAGAAAAACATACCAAATGGATTACAAAAATTCAAAAGATTACTTAATAGAGGTTAGAAATGATATTGAAGAGGGTGCAGATATAATCATGGTAAAACCTGGAATGCCTTATTTAGATGTAGTTAAAGGGGTATCAGATGCTATAAATAATCCTGTTGCTATTTATAATGTGAGTGGTGAATATTCAATGGTAAAAGCTGCTGCTGAAAATGGTTGGATTGATGAAGAGAGAGTTGTTATGGAGAATATGTACGCTATGAGAAGAGCAGGTGCAGATATAATAATAACTTATCATGCCAAAGATGTTGCTAAATGGCTAAAGAGAGGTGTTTAAAATGAGATATAAAGAATCAGAAAAGATATATGAAAAAGCTGTAAAGATAATTCCAGGTGGAGTAAATAGTCCTGTGAGAGCTTTTAAATCGGTTGATAAAACTTATCCAATATTTGTAAATAGAGGAAAAGGTTCTAAAATATATGATGAAGATGGTAATGAGTATATAGATTATATATGCTCTTGGGGACCTTTAATTTTAGGTCATAATAATGAGATAGTTTTGAAAGGAGTTAGAGAAGCTATTGAGCTTGGAAGCTCTTTTGGTTTACCTACAAAAATGGAGGTAGAGTTAGCTGAGTTGGTTTGTAAATGTTATCCGTCTATGGATATGATAAGATTTACAACTTCTGGAACAGAAGCGACTATGGCAGCTATAAGAGTGGCTAGAGCATTTACAAATAGAAACAAAATATTAAAGTTTGAAGGATGTTATCATGGGCATTCGGATTCTCTTTTAGTAAGCTCTGGATCTGGATTATTAACTGATGGGTATCAAGATAGTAATGGAATAACTGAGGGTGTTTTAAAAGATACTTTAGTTGCTTCTTTTGGAGATACTGAAGCAGTAAGAGAGATTTTAAATAAAAAAGAGGTTGCAGCTATAATAATGGAACCTGTTCCAGCAAATATGGGACTTATAGATAGTTCAAAAGAGTTTTTAGATAGTATGAGAAGAATTTGTGATGAAACGGGGACACTATTAATATTTGATGAAGTAATATCTGGATTTAGAGTTGCATTAGGTGGAGCTCAAGAGTATTATGGAATTACTCCTGATATAACAACATTGGGGAAAATAATAGGAGGGGGATACCCTGTAGGAGCTTTTGGTGGTAGAAAAGAGATAATGGATATGATTGCTCCAGTTGGAAGAGTTTATCATGCAGGAACATTATCTGGAAATCCAGTAGCTGTAAGAGCTGGATTTGAGATGGTAAGTTATTTATTAAAAAATAAAGAAACTTTATATAAAGATTTAGAAAATAAAGTAATCTATTTAACTGACAGTATAGATAAAATAGCGCAGAAGTATAGAGTACCTATAAAGGTAAATAGATTGGGTTCACTGTTTACAATATTCTTTACAGAGTTATCTGAGGTAACTGCTTTAAGTCATGTAATAGATTCAAATACTGACCACTATTCAATCTACTTCAATACTCTTTTAGATAACGGTATTGTAGCACCACCATCAAAATATGAAGCACACTTTGTTTCAACAGAGCATACAAAAGATGACTTAGATGAAACTTTAAGAGTTATAGAGTTAGCTTTCAAAAAAATTGGTGAAAAAATTGGAGAGTAAAAAAAGTTTTTTTCCACTTTTTGTAGATTTAAATAATAAAAGTTGCTTAGTTGTCGGTGGAGGAAATATAGCATTAAGAAAAGTTAAAAGTTTAATAGATTATGGTGCTAAAGTTTCGGTAGTAGGATTGGAAATTTTGGAAGAAATTGAAAATTTAGATTTAGAATCAGAAAAGAGAGCATTTCAAATTGAAGATTTAAAAGATAAATTTTTAGTTGTAGCTGCTACAAATGATGATGAATTGAATAAAATAATTGTTCAGCATTGTGAAAAAAACAATATACTTGTAAATAATATAACATCTAAAGTGGATATGTCGGCTCGATTTGGAGCTCATATTGATACAGATGAATACCAAATTGCAATTTCAGCAAAAGGTAATCCAAAAGAATCGGTAAAATTAAAAAAAGAGTTTATAGAATATTTGAAAAAAAGATAAATAAAAAATACTAGCTGACTATTATTTTCAGCTAGTATTTTTATTATTTTTTAAAGTTTTCAAAAAGATTTAAAACTTCTGCAGAATATTTACCATCTACATCATGAGAAATAAATGGTGGTAAAATAGTAAGAGCATCTTTTCCGTTTCGAACACCTTCTATTAGAAGAATTTTAGCTTGCTTATCAATTTTAGAATGACAGAATTGAACTTTTTTAGGAGCAATTCCATACTTTCTCATAGTATCAACAATTTCTAAAAAACGGTCAGGTCTATGAACCATAGCAAAATGACCTTTATCTTTTAACAATTTAGAAGCAACTTCAATTAAACTATCCAAATTTATAGTTATCTCATGTCTAGCTAAAGTAATTTGGTCTAAATCGTTTAGTTGATTTTCGTTTCCATGAAATTTGAAAAATGGTGGATTAGTTATTACAACATCTTGTGAACCATGTTGAAGATGTTGTTTCCAATTTTTCATATCATCATGAATAACAGATAATCGATGATCCAAACTATTTAGTTCAATATTTCGAACTGCTAAATCAGCTGAAATTTCTTGAATTTCAAATCCAATTATATTAGCATCTGTTCTTTGTGAAAGAAAAAGAGGAATAGCCCCATTTCCAGTCCCTAAATCTAAAATTTTATTTGTTCCTCTTGTTAAAGAAACAAAATTTGATATTAGCAGTGAATCAAGAGAAAAATTAAAAAAATCTGGTCTTTGAATTATTTTTAAATCTTTATTTAATAAGTTATTAATAACTTCGTTTTCATTAATTTTCATTTCATACCTCCAATGCTATTATAACAAAAAAGGTTGGAAATAAAAAGCTTAGATATCTCTAGTTAAAACAATATTTGCACCAGTATTTAAAATGTTTTCTAAAACAACAGTTCCTCTTTTTTGTGGTGATTCAATTTTAATATCTTTTAGAAGCTCCATACATTCGAAAACTAACTCTTTAGGAATAGGTTTATCAGTTTTTACAGGCACCATATGATGAATTCCTCCAAGAGCTCTAACAATTGAAGTTACAACTCTTTTAGGAGCGATAAGCTCTTCTTTTCCATAGATTTCACCTTTAGGACAAGAGTTACCAGTTACTTTGTAATTATTATTTACATCTATATTTAAATGACACCCCATAGGGCATAAAATACATATCATCTCTTTAACATCTTTCACAATTAAGCCTCCTGTAGCTCTATAGTTATATCTTTCGAAATCTTTTTAAGTAGCATTTCAGGTAAAAGAATTTTTTCCATTTCACCTGGAGCTAGATGTGCTCTTTTAAAGCTGGCAATTAAATTATCTCCTTCACGAACAACGATTCTTTTATTTTTATAAACATTATTTACTCTCATAAAAATTTCAAGCTTATTTTGTATTGTATCTAAGTTTATAACTTGTGGAACAGTATAAACGATTCCATTTCCATTTTTAACATTTGAAACATTTTCTATTTTACAGTTTTCTGCAGCAATGTAACAAGCAGCAAATTTTCCTGCTCTTTCCCCCTCTTCACTCACGAAATCAACTAAATCATGAACATGAACAACATTTCCAGCAGCAAAAACACCAGGAATACTAGTTTCCATAGAGTTACTAACAATAGGACCATTAGTTCTCTTATCTAAAACAACACCTGCTTCTTTAGAAAGGTCATTTTCTGGAATTAATCCAACAGATAGTAATAGTGTGTCACACTCATAATGTATCTCTGTACCAGGAATTGGTTTTCTATTTTCATCAACTTTAGCAACTACAACCTCTTTTAATCTATCTTTTCCTTTTATATCCACAATAGTATGAGAAAGTAATAGAGGAATATTGAAATCATCAAGACATTGAACAATATTTCTATTTAATCCTCCAGAGAAAGGCATTAATTCAACAACCGCTTCAACCTTAGCACCTTCTAAAGTTAAACGTCTAGCCATGATAAGTCCTATATCTCCACTTCCAAGAATAAGAGCTTTTTTACCAACCATGTAACCTTCCATATTTATATATCTTTGAGCAGCTCCAGCAGTGAAAATTCCAGAAGGTCTCTCACCAGGGATAGCGATAGCCCCACGAGTTCTTTCTCTACATCCCATAGTTAAAATAACAGAGCTAGCTTCAATCTCTTGATAACCATCAACAGGATTAATCATTGATATAACTCTTTCTTTTGAAATGTTCAAAACCATAGTTTCTAACTTAACTTCTATAGGACACTCTTTAATGAATTCAATATATTTTTGAGCATATTCTGGACCAGTTAACTCCTCTTTAAATCTATGAAGACCAAATCCATTATGGATACATTGTTGTAAAATACCCCCAAGTTCTTTGTCTCTCTCTAAAATAACAATATTTTTAGCACCGTTTTCATAAGCTGATTTAGCAGCAGCAAGACCAGCAGGACCTCCACCTATAACAACAACATCATATCTCATTATTTTTTCAACTCCTCTGTTAGAATGTAAGAATTAGCTTTATCTAGAATAACGCTTTGAATATCTATATTTAACTCACGAGCAATAATTTCTTGAACTCTAGGACCACAGAAACCACCCTGGCATCTACCAGCACCTGGTCTACATCTTCTTTTAACAGCATCCATAGTAGTAGCTTTAACGGGTCTGTGAATAGCTTCAATAATCTCCCCCTCGGTAATCATCTCGCATCTACAGATCATTCTTCCAAATCTATTGTCTTCTTTTATTTTTTGAGCTTTCTCTTCAGAAGATAAGTTCATAAATAAAGAGTATTTTCTAGGAGAGATAAATGAATCTTTAAGAATAAGTTCAACTTTGTTATGTTTTAATAAATCGATAGCAGCTAAAGTTATTGCAGGAGCAGCAGATAATCCTGGAGATTTAATTCCAGCAATATCATAGAAATTTTTAACTGAAGACTCTTCAACGATAAAATCTCCTCTATCAGATTCTGCTCTAATTCCAGCAAAAGTTCTAATATTTTCTCTGAAGTTTATATTTTTTATAGAGTGACTACCTTTAAATTTGATATAATCAAGTCTATCAGTAGATGTTGAAACATCAAACCTATTATCAATATCTTGAGCATCAGGACCTACAAGTAGATTTCCGTGAACAGTTGGAGTAACAAGAATACCTTTTCCAACTTTAGATGGACATTGGAAAACAGTTTGATTAACTCTTTTTCCTTCAGTTTTATCTAAAACAAAATATTCTCCTTTTCTAGGAAGAATTTTATATGATTCTGGAGCAATCATCTTATGAATAAGATCAGCATGGACACCAGCACAGTTAAATATGTGTTTAGCATGGAATATTCCAGAGTTAGTATGAACATGGAATAAGTCATCATTTTTTTCAATCTTTACAACTTCAGTGTTTAAGAAAATTTCAGCACCATTTTCAACAGCATTATCAATAAGAGCTTCAGCAAATTCCCAAGGAGAAACAATTCCAGCTGATGCACAATAAAGAGCACCGATAGCATTATCGTCTACGTTAGGCTCAAGTTCTCTCAATTTATTTTGATCAATAATACTTAACCCAGGGACTTTATTAACAACACCTCTATTGTAAAGAACATGAAGATGATTTAACTCTTCTTCATTAAATGCTAAAACAAGTGATCCATTACGTTTGAAAGGAACAGAAAGTTCCTTACATAAATCTTCATATAAAGAGTTACCCAAAACATTTAATTTAGCCATCAGAGAGCCTTCTTTAGCGTCGTATCCCCCGTGAACAATGGCACTGTTAGCTTTTGTTGTTTCATTAGAAACATCAGTGTCTTTCTCTAAAACTGCAACTTTTAATTTGTACTTAGAAAGCTCTCTGGCAATACCAGTTCCAACAATACCAGCTCCAATGATTAAAACATCATACATAAAAATTCCTCCTAGTTTTTTAGATTAGTCTATATCCCAACTTAAAGATCTTTCAACAGCTTTATTCCATTTACGGTACTTTAATTCCTTTTCTTCCTCTACCATAGCAGGAGTGAAAGTTTTTTCTAAGCACCAGTTTTGTTTTATTTCATTTTTATCATTCCAGAATCCAACAGCAAGCCCAGCAAGGTATGCAGCGCCTAAAGCTGTTGTTTCAATTGTTGAAGGTCTATGAACCTCTTTTCCGATTATATCTGATTGGAACTGCATTAAGAAGTTATTAGCAGAAGCTCCACCATCAACTTTAAGAGCTTTTAACTCTATTCCAGAATCTTCTTGCATAGCTTCAAGAACTCCTCTTGTTTGATATGCTATAGCTTCAAGAGTGGCTCTGATAATATGATTTTTATTGCTTCCTCTAGTTAATCCAACAATAGCACCTCTAGCGTACATATCCCAATGTGGCGTTCCAAGTCCAACAAATGCAGGAACAAAGTAAACTCCACCATTGTCTTTAACTTTACTTGCAAAATATTCTGTATCTTTTGAGTCAGTTATAATTTTAAGCTCATCTCTTAACCACTGAACAGCAGCACCAGCAACGAAGATACTACCTTCAAGAGCGTATTCAACTTTTCCATTTATTCCAACTGCGATAGTAGTTAATAATCCATTTTTACTAGTATACATTTTGTCACCAGTGTTCATAAGCATAAAGCAACCAGTTCCATAAGTGTTTTTAGCTTCTCCTTTTTCAAAACAAGCTTGACCAAAAAGAGCTGCTTGCTGGTCTCCAGCTACACCACAAATAGGAACTCTATGTCCACCTTTCCCGCCTAAATTAGCATACCCGAAAGTTCCACTAGAATCTTTTACTTCTGGAAGCATACTCTTAGGGATATTTAATTCTTCTAAGATTTTATCATCCCAACAAAGGTCTTTGATATTGTATATCATCGTTCTAGAAGCATTTGTATAATCTGTGAAATGTGATTTTCCATTTGTAAGTTTCCAAATAAGCCAAGTGTCTACAGTTCCGAAAAGAAGTTCACCTTTTTCAGCAGATTCTCTTGCTCCTTCAACATTATCTAAAATCCATTTTATTTTTGTCCCAGAGAAGTAAGCGTCAATTATAAGTCCAGTATTATCTCTGATATAATCTTTAAAACCTTTCTCTTTTAAATCATCGCAGATATGAGCAGTTCTTCTACATTGCCACACAATAGCATTATAAACAGGTTTTCCAGTTATTTTGTTCCAAACAATAGTTGTTTCTCTTTGGTTCGTAATTCCTATTCCTATAACATCATGTTGTGAAACACCAGATTGAGCCATAGCTTCAGCTAAAACACCACTTTGACTAGCCCAAATTTCCATAGGATCATGCTCAACCCATCCCTCTTTAGGATAAATTTGTTTGAACTCTTTTTGAGAACTAGCAACAATATTTTGTTGTTCATCAAAAATTATAGCTCTTGAGCTTGTAGTCCCCTGGTCTAATGCTATTATGTATTTCATAAAAATCCTCCTTAGAATTTAATCGCCATTTTTTAATTGAAAAGAGTTACAAAAGTAAGAGCTCCTATTATTCCACCAACAATAGGTCCAAAAACTGGCACCCAAGCATAACTCCAATCAGAATTACCTTTATTAAGTATTGGTAAAAGTGAATGAATTATTCTAGGTCCGAAATCTCTAGCAGGATTTATAGCATAGCCAGTAGGTCCTCCTAAACTTAAACCTAAACTCCAGATGAAGAATCCAGAAAGTAAAGGTCCTAAAATACCAGTGAATCCTTTAATAGTTTCTCCAGTAGGTAAAGTAAGGGTAAAAGCTTGATTATTACTATGTCCAATAGCTAGTAAACCAAAAACGAGCATGAAAGTTCCAATAACTTCTGTTATGAAATTCCATTTTAAATCTCTAATAGCTGGTCCAGTAGAAAACGAAGCTAATATCGAACCTTGATCAGAAGTTTCATCATAATGTTTTTTGTAAGTTAAATAAACTAAAATTTGTCCAAACATAGCACCAGCTATTTGAGATAAAACATACCCGAAAACTAAGTTTTTAGGAAATAGTCCAGCAACAGAGAATCCAATAGTAAGAGCTGGATTTAAATGAGCACCACTTATCCATCCGACAGAATAAGCTCCAGCCATAACAGCAAATCCCCAAGCTGTTGTAATAACCATCCATCCAGAGTTGCTTCCCTTACTCTTGTTTAAAACCACATTTGCAACAACACCATTACCAAGCAAAATAAGAATTGCAGTACCAATGAATTCAGCTACAAAAACGTTCATAATCTCCTCCTATATTTCTTTAATAAATTTTTTATGTATTAATGACGCAAAAATGTTCTTAAATTGTATCGTAACAATAGTAAGTATACTATATTAAATTTAAATGTCAATAAAAAAAACACTAAAAATAAAAAAAGAGGTTTTTAAACCTCTTTTTAAAAATTATATATTCTTAACTGGTTTTGTAATTCCTATTAAAACACAAGTAGTAACTGAACCAACAACAGCTGATAATAAGTACATTAATGAATTTGTGATTATAGGAAGAACGAATAATCCACCATGAGGAGCAGGAAGTTGACATTTAAATGCCATAGCTAATCCTCCAGCAATAACAGAACCAATAACACAACAAGGTATTATTCTTATAGGGTCAGCAGCAGCAAAAGGAATTGCACCTTCTGTTATAAATGAAGCTCCCATAATATAGTTTGTTAAACCAGCTTCTCTTTCATCTTTTGTGAATTTGTTTTTAAAGAATGTTGTAGCTAAAGCTATACCAAGTGGAGGAGTCATACCACCAATCATAACAGCAGCATGAGGATAGTAGTTACCTGCAGCGATAGCAGCTATACCAAAAGTAAACGCAGCTTTATTTATTGGTCCTCCCATATCTATAGCCATCATCCCAGCAAGAACAGCTCCTAAAATTATAAGGTTTCCTGTTCCTAAATTATTTAAGAAGCTAGTTATACCGTTGTTGATTGATGAAACAGGTGATATAACAACACTATACATAAGTATACCTGTTATTAAAATACCAAAAAGTGGATAAAGTAAAACAGGTTTTATACCTTCTAATTTTTCAGGTAATTTAGAGAATAACTTTTTAAGGAAAAGAACAACATATCCAGCTAAGAATCCTCCAACTAAACCTCCTAAGAATCCACCGCCATTATTAGCAGAGATAAGTCCAGCAACCATAGCAGGAGCGAAACCTGGTCTATCAGCAATACTCATACCAATGAATCCAGCAAGAACAGGAACCATTAAGAAGAATGCATTTCCACCACCAATATCCATTAATAATTTTGCAATTGGATTGAATGTAGGATCAGTTGGCTCAAAAGCTTTTATTCCAAATATAAATGAAAGAGCTATTAATATTCCACCACCAACAACAAATGGAAGCATATTAGATACACCGCTCATAAGGTGTTTATAAAAACCTTTTGATTCACTATTTGTTGAAGTTGAAGTTTCTTTAGAAGAATATAATGGAGCTTTCATATCAACCGCATTTTGAATAAGCTCTTGAGGTCTTTTGATTCCATCTTTAACTGGAACAATTTCAACATGTTTTCCATGGAATCTAGCCATATCAACATTTTTATCAGCAGCGATTATAATTCCCTTAGCATTTTTAATATCCTCTTCTGTAATCATGTTTTTAACTCCAGTAGAACCATTAGTTTCAACTTTGATAGAGATTCCCATATCTCTAGCTTTTTTATTTAAAGCTTCAGCAGCCATATAAGTATGAGCAATTCCAGTTGGACAAGCAGTTACAGCAAGAACATCAAATTTAGTATTTAAAGAGATATTTTCCTCTTTAACAGGAGGCTCTTTTAAAAGTATATTTAAAACTTCCTCTTCGTTTTTAACATTTAAAAGTTGTTCAATAACATCATCATCTAAAAGTAAAGATGTAAGTTGTGATAAAGTCTCTATATGAGAATCTGTTGCATTTGCTGGAGCAGCAATCATAAAGAATAGAGTAGATGGCTCACCATCTAAAGAATCATAATCAATTCCAGTTTTAGATAATCCAAAAGCAATTGTAGGTATCTTAACTGCGGCTGATTTTCCGTGAGGAATAGCGATTCCCTCTTCTAATCCTGTTGAACTTTGCTCTTCTCTTTTTAAAATTGTTTTTTTAAACTCTTCTTTGTCATTCAATCTACCGTTATTATAAAGAACATCTACAAGTTCGTCAATAACTCCAGCTTTATCCGTTGCTTTTAAATTTAAATTTATACAGCTTTTTACAAGCATTTTATCTAACATTTTA
>JBOFLW010000237.1:0-2589 GCA_051658065.1 Cetobacterium sp. | reverse complement strand
CCTTGCATAGTAACTGCCATACCAGCTGCTCTAATTTTATTTGGGCTAATCTCTCTTGGAACTTTTTTCTCATCCCAATTAAATTTTTCTTTTCCAATTTCGATACATTTTTTAATATCACCACTAGTTATATATTTACCTTCAGCTGGTTCAACTAAATTTTTCATTCTAACTTCAGTTGGATCTAAATTAAGTTGATGAGATAGCTCATTAATAATAGATTCTACAGCAAAAGTACCCTGAGTTGCTCCGTAACCTCTAAAAGCTCCGCCATTCATAGTGTTTGAATAAACAATATTAGCAGTAAATTTCATTGGAACAGAATCATAAAGAGGGAATGTTTTATATGAAACCAAAGATGTAACTGTAGGAGCATGTTCTCCATAAGCCCCCGCATTAGAAAGAGCTTTTATATCAATTGCCTTTATATTTCCTTCTAAGTCAGATCCAATCTTAACATCTAATCTCATTCCATGTCTTGTAGTTGTACAAGTGTGAGTTTCTTTTCTATTATATATAATTTTAGATGGTTTCCCTGTTTTTAATGTTACAAAAGCTGAATATATTTCACAAACAGCTGTTTGTTTTCCTCCAAATCCACCACCAATTCTGGGTTTAATAACTCTTATTTTACTACTCGGCATTTCTAATGCTCTAGCTAAGTGTCTACGCACATGAAATGGGATTTGAGTAGAAGTAACAGTTGTTAATCTTCCGTTTACATCAAAGTAGCTGTATGATCTATATGTTTCCATCATAGCATGCATTTGTGGTTGAGTGTAATATGTTCTTTCAAGAATAATATCACTATTAAGGAATCCTTCCTCAACTCCAGGTTTTTCAGCAAAAGCTTTAGCTGCAATATTTCGTTCTCTTTCATAACCAATATCAAAATTTGTATGAACTTCATCAGGATGTATAATTATATGAGAATCAATAGATTTTTCAAAATCTAAAATAGGCTCTAAAATTTCATAATCAACTTTTATTAATTTCATAGCTTTTTCAGCGGCTTTTTCATCTTCAGCAGCTATTATAGCAACTGGATCTCCAACATACCTAACATATTCATCTAAAATTCTTCTATCATAAGGAGAAGGTTCAGGAAAACTTTGTCCAGCTAAAGTAAATTTGGTTTTAGGAGTATCGTTGTGAGTAAAAATACATTCTACTCCAGGAACTTTTAAAGCAATAGAGGTATCAATATTTTTGATTTTAGCAAAAGCATGTGGTGATCGAAGTAATTTAATTGTTAAAACATTATTGTTTAAAATTAAATCTTCAGTATAAGCAGGATTTCCTGTAACAACTCCAATACCATCGACTTTTTTAACAGAAGTATTAACTATTTTCACTTAATTGCCTCCATGTAATTTTTAATCGCTCTAAGCTGAGACACATATCCACTACATCTGCAAAGATTACCATTCAAATAATGCATTATTTCATCATCAGTTGGATTCTGTAACTCTTTAGTCATAGCGATTACAGTTAAAGTAAATCCAGGAGAACAAAAACCACATTGTTCAGCACCTTCAGTTGTCATAAACTCTGCAAACATTTTAGCTTCATTTGGAAAAGCTTCAATTGTAAATATTTGTTTTCCTTCAGCTCTAGCAGCAAGAGTACTACAAGAAAGAATAGGTGAGTTATTGAAAAGGACTGTACAAAGACCACAAGCTCCTGTGTCACAACCTCTTTTAACACTTAAGTAACCTTCTTTTCTTAAAACATCTAGTAGATAATCATCATCTTTAATAAGAATCTGTTTTTTTCTACCATTTATAGTAGTATTTAGTAGCATTAGTCGGTAGCCTCCTGAATTCCTTTTTTTAGTAGTGCTTTTAATAGAAGTTCTCTGTAAGATTTTGAACCCCTCATATTATCATCTAAAGGAATTTCATCAATAATATTGTTTACAGCATTTATAATATTTTCTTCTAAGTTTTTCGAGCTATTTAATATAGACATAGTTTTTTTAGCTAACATTGCTTTTCCAGGTCTAGCTCCAACAGAGATAGTATAAAAATTATTACTATTTGAAACAGCTAAATTTATAATAGAATAATCAGATTTACTTTTTCTAACACATTGGAATGATGTCTTAGAAGATATTTTAGGAATTAAAAGTTCTATTAAGATATCTTTTCTAAAAGTGTTTTCTTTTAAAAAATCTTCTAAAGATAAAATTCCACCATTAAAAAGTTTAACTTTACTATTTAATGATAATAAAACAGGAATTAAATCAGAAAAGCCATATTTACTAAAAACAGTCGCTCCAACAGTAACATTAGTTCTAAACTGTACTCCAATTATATCTTTTAGAGCTAGATTGAAAATTTCTCCAAAATAATTTTTTAATACTAAATTAGTTTCTAAATTTCTGAATGTAGTCATAGCACCAATAGATATAAAATTATCTGTTTCTGAGATATAATTTAAATTTAAGTTTGATAAATCAATAGCAGTATTCCAAGATGTATTTCCCATTCTTAAATAAGAAGTTCCACCTAAAACAATGTTTTTTTTGTTTTTTAAAAGTTCTGAGTAAGCTTCTTCAATAGAAGATGCTAGGAAAAATTTAGAAAA
>JBOFLW010000236.1:0-2585 GCA_051658065.1 Cetobacterium sp. | reverse complement strand
ATTATATTGAATATAAAACAAAGAGTTATAGGATTACTTGGTGAATTTGAAAAAGGTAAATATTCAAACATACTTTTAAATGAATATTTTTCAAAAAACAATTTAAGCAAAGGTGAACGTGGATTTATTACTGAAGTTTTTTATGGAGTTATTAGAAATGATATCTTTTTAAACTATCAATTAGAAAAAAGAACAAAATCTATAAAAAAAACTTGGATTAAAAATTTATTAAAAATTTCAATCTATCAAGCTACTTTTATGGAAAGTGATGATAAAGGTGTTGCTTGGGAAGCAACTGAATTAACTAAAGAAAAATATGGTATCCCTGTAAGTAAATTTGTAAATGGTGTTATTAGAAGCTATTTAAGAGAAAAAGATGATGAATTAGCTAAATTAAGAGAAGATAATAAATTAAATATTCTATACTCTTACCCTAAATGGTTCTTTGATAAAATCAATGAAGAATACAAAGAAAATACAGAAAATGTTTTAACTTCTTTAAAAAAGATTCCGTATATGAGTATTAGAGTTAATACTTTAAAATATTCTGAAAAAGAATTTGAAACTCTTTTAGAAACTATGAAGATTGATATTATTAAAAAAGTTGATGCTGTTTACTATGTTGATTCTGGAGCTGTTTTACATACTGCTGAATTTAAAGAGGGTAAAATAATTGCTCAAGATGCTTCATCTTACTTAGCAGCTAAAATTTTAAATCCTGGACTTGGAGAAAAAGTTGTAGATACTTGTAGTGCTCCTGGAAGTAAAACTGCTGTTTTAGCTCAACTTATGAATAATACTGGTGAAATTTATGCTCTTGATATTCACCAACACAAAATAAAATTGATAGAAGAAAACTTAAGAAAATTAGATGTAACTAATGTTAAGGCTATTAAATTAGATGCTAGAAACCTTAAAGAACAAGGACAGAAGTTTGATAAAATACTTGTTGATGCTCCTTGTAGTGGGTATGGTGTTTTAAGAAAAAAACCAGAAGCTCTTTATAATAAAACTATGGTTAATGTTAATGAATTAGCAACTCTTCAAACTGAATTATTAAACTCAGCTGCTGCTGTTTTAAAAGTTGGTGGAGAGATGGTTTATAGTACTTGTACTATATTCTCAGAAGAAAATAGTGATAACGCTAAAAAATTCTTAGAGAATCATAAAAATTTCTCTGTTGTTAAAATTGAACTTCCTGAAAATGTTAATGGACATTTTGATTCTCTTGGAGGATTTTTAATTGATTACACTGAAGAAATTTTAGATAATTTCTATATCATTAAATTAAGAAAGGATTTTGAATAATGTTAGATGAATTAAAAGATGCTAATGGATATGTTATTAGCAAAATAGAAGAAAAAGACTCTTTAATTTTAGAGATGGAGGCTTTTGCACTTGAACACAATGTTCCTATTATAACAAAAGAAGTTGCTAAATATTTAGAGTTTTTAGTATCGAGCCACAACTTTAAAAATATACTTGAAATTGGAACTGCTATTGGTTACTCTGGAACTATAATGGGAAGAATTGCTAAAAAAAATGGTGGTAATTTAACTACTATAGAGATTGATGAAGTTAGGTATTCTGAAGCTCTTGAAAACTTTAAAAAAGCTAACCTTTTAGATTCTGTTAATCTAATTTTAGGTGATGGAACAGTTGAAGTTAAAAAGTTAAATGAAAAATTTGATTTTATTTTTATTGATGCTTCTAAAGGTCATTATATGGAATTTTTCAATGATTCTTTTGCTAGATTATCTGATAATGGAATGATTTTTATTGATAACATAATGTTTAGAGGTTATCTATATAAAGAATACCCTAAAAGATTTAAAACTATTGTTAGAAGGCTTGATGAGTTTATTACTTATCTTTCTCAAAATCATGATTTTGTTTTACTTCCATTTGGTGATGGAATAGGACTTGTTAAAAAATACTAAAAATATTGGAGGATATCTAGATGAAAATTAAAGCTTTTCCTTTAGGAAGCTACAGAACAAATTGCTATTTAGTTTGGAACAATAACAATGAGGCTTCTCTTTTTGATTGTAGTGATTTTAAACTAGAAAATATTGTTTCTTTTTTAAAAGATCATAATTTAGTTTTAAAAAATGTTATTTTGACACATGGTCATGGAGATCACATTGGTGGAATCAATGAAGTTAAAAATATTTTTCCAGAAGCTAAATTATATATTGGAAAAGAAGAGGAAAAATTTCTTACAGATGCCTCTTTAAATCTTTCTCATGCTATACAAGGTTTTGATTTTATATATAATGGTGATTTTACACCTTTACAAGAGGGGGATTCTATTTTTGATTTTGAAGTTATAGATACTCCTGGTCACACTATCGGTTCTAAATGTTTTTATAATAAAGAATCTAATATTATGATTTCTGGTGATACACTATTTAGAAGAAGTTATGGTAGATATGATTTACCTACAGGAAATCTTTCTCAATTACAAAAAAGTTTAAAAAAGATTTGTGAGAACTATCCAGAAGATACTATTGTATACAGTGCTCATACTGAGCCAACAACTTTAGGAGAAGAAAGAAGAGTATTAAAATCAACAGGAATGTTTT
>JBOFLW010000235.1:0-1110 GCA_051658065.1 Cetobacterium sp. | reverse complement strand
TGAATTTGAAAAAAATGCAATTGAAGGTTTATTAGAACTAAAAAAATTAGGCTATGAATTTATAGTTGTTACAAATCAATCTGGAATTGCAAGAGGTTATTACTCTGAAGATGATTTAAAGAGATTGAATTCTGAAATGATTAATGAGTTAAAAAAATATGATATCGAAATTTTAGAATGCTACTATTGTCCACATCATCCAGAAAAAGGTATAGATAATTACAAAATTGATTGTGACTGTAGAAAACCAAATCCTGGAATGTTAGAAAAAGGTATTGAAAAATACAATATAGATATTCAAAATTCATTTATGGTTGGAGATAAAATAAGTGATTTAGAAGCAGGAGATAGAGTCGGTTTAAAATCAATATTGGTTTTAACTGGTTACGGTCAAAAAACAAAAGAGAATTTAAAAACTGAATATTTGATAGCGAATGATTTATTAGATTTTGCTAATTTAATAAAATAAAAAAAACTGGAAAAAATCCAGTTTTTTTTATAAAAATATTTTGATTAAAGTAATTGCTATAACAATTTGTCCAGTACCAACAATTAAACCGTATAAAGAGGCTTTAGGTCCTTGTTTTATAAGTTCAGCAATATTAATTCTCATTCCAATACCAGCTAATGCTATTATCTCAAATTTAGAAGAGATTAGTTTGAATGTACTTGAAACAGTAGGAGGGATAAGCCCAAAACTAAAAAGGAAACAAAGAATAAAGAATCCTGTTATGTACCAAGGTATAGAAAGAGTATTTTTCTTTTTAGAATATGCTTCATTTTCTAACGCAAATTCAGTATTAGCTTCGGATTCTTTATTTTTAAATTCTTTTGAACACCACATAACTACTAAAACTAAAAATACAATTCTTACAATTTTAAATATTGTAGACATCTCAAGAACATTGTGATTTACCATACTACCAGCAGCAATAACTTGACCAACAGATTGTAATATTCCACCTAAAAGTGCTGAAGTTTCCAAAGTGTTATAACCATATAGATAATTAGCAACAGGAAGTAAAGCAAACATAAGTAGTGTACCAGTTAAATTAACTATAGTTATTGAAATTCCTTTATCGTTATCATTTGCTTTAATAACAGGAGAAG
>JBOFLW010000234.1:0-1352 GCA_051658065.1 Cetobacterium sp. | reverse complement strand
CTAAAAGTTCTGATTTTTGTCTTAAACCTACAATTTGATCCACTTTAACTCCATCTTTAAAAATAATCATTGTTGGAATACTTCTAATTCCGTAGTCTCCAGCTAAATCTCCACTTTCATCTACATCTATTTTACAAATTTTAGCTGTTGTTTCACCTGATAACTCTTCTAATATAGGAGCTAACATTTTACAAGGTCCACACCAATCAGCCCAAAAGTCAACTAAAACGATTCCTTTTGATTCTGTTACTTCGTTTTTAAAATTTGAATTATTTAAACTTAAAACCTTTCCCATTTTTTGCCTCCTTAATATGGAAAATATCCCTTAATAAATACATTTGTACTTTAACACAGAGAACTCTAATTTGTCAATTCTAATTTCATATCTATTTATAGAACATTTTCTATAAATTTCCTTTTTTATTTTGCTTCTTTCTCTCTTTCAGCTTGTGATTTTGTCACATAATATGGCTCAAGTGTAAATAGATTATCTTCCTTATGAACTGCTAGTTCAGCTAATAAAGATGCTCTAGAAACATTTAATGATTTCTTAATAAAAATTGCATTTTCATTTAATCTATTTTTTATTATCTCTTCATAAACTATAGCTCCATCTCCAACAAAAACAGTTGGCTCAACTATATTACTAAGTATATTTTCTAACTCTTCTGCCATATATTCACCTTCTAAAATGAAATCATTCCCTCTCTTTTTATATATTCCAGAGAAAACTCTTTCTTTTCTAGCATCGAGCATAGATATAACAGTTTTATCTCCTGTATATATCTGAGCTAATAAATCCAATTCATTTATTCCTGCTATTGGTTTTTTCAAAGCGTAAGCTAAACCTTTAGCTAAACCTACTCCTATTCTTATCCCTGTGAAAGACCCAGGTCCAGTGCTTACAGCTATTTTATCAACTGAACTTTTATCAACTGAACTCAATTTAAATAAACTATCTATTGTAGTCATTGTTATTGCTGAATGGTTTTGTTTTACATTTAAAGTTATTTCACCAACCAAACCTTTTTTATCATCATATAATGCTACTGTTCCTATATTTGTAGATGTATCAATTGCTAAAATCAACATATTTCAACAGCTCCTCTTCCTCTTCTTTATTTCCTATATACTCTAAATCAATTGCTCTCACATCAAAATTATCACCATCTAAAGAATATTCAAATTTCAATCGTATATATTTTTTAGGCAACTCACTTTCTATTATATTTGCCCATTCAATCAAAGCTACACCATCATTATTAATATAATCCTCATAACCAATTTCATAAATCTCCTCTGGACTTCCCAATCTATATACATCAAAATGATATAGTGGTAATCTTCCATCT
>JBOFLW010000233.1:0-5665 GCA_051658065.1 Cetobacterium sp. | reverse complement strand
ATTTTGAAATTAATTACATTTTAAAATGTAATTAATTTCTAATTGAAAATTCTGTTATTTTACTATATAATATGTTTAATATATATATTTTTAGGAGGATTTCATAATGAGAAAATTAAAAATGATCATATTAGCAGCTACTTTAAGTTTAAGTGCATTTGCTGGTGTTGTAAATGGTACAGTTACAAAGATAAGAGCTTATGAAAAAGGAACTCAAATCAGATTCGAATCTAAAATACCTAACCTTAGCTTCCAAGTTAAGAAAGTAGATATCTTCAAAGCTATGACTAGAGTTGGAAAAACAACTTCAGTTGGAGATTTAGAGAGAAACGGAATCATCGAAAACACTGATAGAAAAGTAATCATCCAATTAGACAGAGTAAAAGATGGATTACATATTAAATCTAACAACCACTCAATGTTCATAACTGAGAGAGAATTAGATAAAATCAGAAAGTAATTAACTGAATTTATTAATATATAGGTTGAGAGTACATTTATTGTGCTCTCAACCTTTTTTTATTTGTATATACTAAATTTTTGATGTAAACTATAGTAACTATAATATCTTTGAAAGGAGAAGAAATATGTTTCTAAATAAAAAATCTCTATATATATTGAGTTTATTTTTCTCTCTTAATAAATTCAGTTATTCTGATTTAGAAAAAATTTTAAATATAAAACGACGTTCTATCGATAATAACATAAAAACTATAAATGATTTTTTAGAAAGCTACTCTATTGATGGTATTCAGAAAAAAGATAGCTTTTTCTTTTTAGAATCAGGTAGCATAGATAAAATAAAAGAGATTTTAAAATTTGCTCCTCTCTCTGTTGCTGAAAGAAAAGAGTATCTTTTACTGCAACTTTTTTTTGAAAATACAATAAATTTAAATAATAATACAGATAAAATAAGAACAACAAGAAGAACTCTAAACTATGATTTAATTGATATAAAATACTATCTTAACTATAAAAATTTAACAATTGATAGCATCTCTGGAAAAGGGATATTTTTAGATGGAGATGAAGCACTAATTCGAGATTTATTCTCTATTCATCTCAGTAAATATTTGATAAATCAAAGTATGAATCATCAACTTTTTTCTGAGTTAATCGAGCAATATCTTGACAAAAATAAAATTTTAGAAATTAAAAAGTTTTTACTTAGTCTTTGTAATAGTATCTCTATAGATTTAGTTCCAGAAGATTTTTATAGAATAGTATCTAGAATATTGATTAACTCCTCAAGAAAAGATAAAATAATTTTTGAGAAAGAATACTTTACACCTGTGCATATTAAAAATCATAAATTTTATGACAAAACTCTTAGTTTTTTAAAATTTAGTGGTTTAAAATATTTAAAATTGTATGAACTAGACTCTATTTTAGAAACACTATTTTTCCTAGATCCTAAAACTTATGAAACTCCGAATTATGATACAACTATTTTTATAAATGAAATTAAAAAAGTTTTCAAAGTGGATTTATCTCAAAACCTTCAAACTGTTATGAGAATTTCAAATGTTTTACGAATTGGTAAACTTAAATGTGAGTATGATTTTTATGAAAATAAAGAGATTTACGGGCTAGCTGATTCTCAAAAAATAGAGTTTAAAAAAATATCTAAAATAGTAAATAATGATTTTTACAAATTTTACTTTGAAGATATTCTGTATCTATATACTATTTTAAAAAATCACTTTTCTAACTCTGAAATAAGTAAAAATAAATTTAAACGGATTGTTATTGTTGATGATACATTTGACCAAATGTATGCAGCTTTACTCTTCGAATATTTAAAAAATTTCTCTTTTATAGAGGTTATTAAAATTATTAAAAGTTATGAAGTTTCTTCACTGCTAGAAAATGTTTTTGTTATTGATTATATTTTAACTATAGATGAGTTACAAGATTTTGATTTGGATATACCTCTTATAAAAATAAATCGTGAATATTTTTTAGATAACACTTTCCAACTCTCAGGATTAAACTCAATTTTAAAATAATTTTTTTAAAAGAGGCAAAATTAAATTTTGCCTCTTTCACTCTAAAACAATTTCAACAACTCTTCACGATTCATTTTCAACAGTTCGTGTTGTTCACCATCTAATACTTCAGATATAATTTTTGATTTTTCACCTTTTATAATATTTATTTTTTCTTCAATAGTTCCACGAGTTATAAGTCTGAAAACATTTACAGATTTTTCCTGCCCCATTCTATGAGCTCTATCTGTAGCTTGATTTTCAACTGATGGATTCCACCAAGGATCAAAATGAATAACAGTATCAGCACCAGTTAAATTTAATCCACTTCCTCCTGCTTTCAATGATATTACAAAAACATCTCCCTCTCCACCGTTAAATCTCTCTACAAGATTTAACCTATCTTTGACTTCTGTTTTTCCATCTAAATATAAATACTGGAACTCTCCTTCAATGCTATTTTTTATCAAACTTAACATCTCTGTAAATTGAGAAAATAATAAAACTCTATGCCCACCACTTTTAGCTTCATGAAGTAGCTCTAGTAGTGCATCTAATTTCCCACTATCCCCTTTATAATCTTCTATAAATAATTTTGGATGGTTACAAATTTGACGAAGTCTCATCAAGCAAGATAACATATCTAAAGCATTACTTTTTTCATCCTCTAACTCTTTTTTATATTTTTCTAAATATGCTAAATATACTTTTTTTTGACTGCTACTTAAATCTACAACAATATCTTGTTCTATTTTTTCTGGCAACTCTTTTAATACATCCGATTTTAAACGTCTAAGTATAAATGGGCTCACAACATTTTTCAAGCTTTTAAGATTATCAACATATCTATTTTTAAATGTTGTGTGTTTTCCAAGATATCCTGGGAATGCAAAATCAAATATACTCCAAAGTTCTAATATATTATTCTCTATTGGTGTTCCTGTTAAAGCTATTTTAGTTAAACCTTTTATCTCTTTTATAGCATTTGAAGTTTTTCCAAGAATATTTTTTATATTCTGAGCTTCATCTATAATTATATTTGAAAATCCATCTTCAAAAGGTAAATTTTTATACAATTCAATATCGTTTTTTAAAACTCCATAAGTAGTTATTAAAATTTCACCAGCTTTTAACTCTTTAATCATAGCCTCTCTTTCAGACTTTGTTCCAATACACATCTTCACCTCTAAATGTGATGAGAATTTTAAAAATTCACTTTTCCAATTGTAAACTAATGATTTAGGTGCAACAATTAAACTAGGAAGTTTTCTCTCTTCTAAAGACAGATAAGCTATAGTTTGTAGTGTTTTTCCAAGTCCCATATCATCTGCTAAAACACCACCTAAGCCCAACTTTTTTAAAGTTAAAAGCCATTGAACTCCGTAAAGCTGATAGTCTCTTAAAATTGGAAAAAGATTTTTTATCTTCTTTTCCTCTTTCTTTCCAGTAATAGACATTAAATCTTTTTGCATATTTTTAAAGTTATCATCATATATAACATTTTTAATTTTTTGAAGTGCTGAGCTTAAAAAATAGCTATAGTTTTTAGCTCTTAAAATGATTCCACTTTCAATCTCTTTTTTAGTTGCTTCTGAAATATCTATCAATTCATTCAGTTTATCAAACTCTGATCTGTCCTCTATAGATAAAATTCCACCATTTTTTAGCAAAAAATATTTTCTTTTTTCACGAACAGAGTTTAAAAACTGAGCTATCTCTTCTGAGCTTATACCGTTTATATTAAAGTTTATCTCTAACAAATCTTTTACATCTGTTTTCACAGTGTAACTTGCTTCCGAATATTTTTTACTTTTAAAATCTTCAGAATAATATATCTCATACTCTTTTTCCAATACCTTTAGCTCTGACATTACAAATTTATAAATCTCATCAATATCAGAAAGATGATAAGCTCCATTTTCATAGCTATTGTTATATTTTGTTAAAACCTCTCGTAGTAACGGATTCTCTCGCTTTTTTTCCTCTAAAATAACGAAACCTTCGAGCTCACTCTCTAATTTACCATCATATATTCTTTCAGAACGAATTTTCAGTCCATAACTTCCATAACAATCTATAAATATTTTCTCCTCTATCTTTTCGGGTTTATAAACTTTTGTTGATAATTTTTTAGAGACACCTATTTTGGCTATTTTTTGAATAGAATTTATAGCAAATGAAAGATGTTCTAAATCTAGAATTATTTTTTCTTTTCTCTTTTTTTCTTTTAATATTTTTTCATATAACTTCATATCACCTGAAGAGAGTCTATAAAAGATTTTTTTATCCAACTCTTGAAAAGCTGATAAATTTAATAGTGTAGAATTTCCATATTTCATTAAATTTTTTATATCTGTAAAATCAATTTCAAGTTTATCATTCATATTTTGAGATATATTTGCATTTAAAATATTTTTCAACTCAACTTTCTCTAAAAGTATACTACCAGATAGTGATAAAACATCTACCAATCTATCAAACATATATCCATTTTTCATAAAAGTCTCAATATTAAAATTACTATAATAGTATGAATCATTTAAAGTGTTGTAATATCCCATTAATAGATTCATTAACTCTTTAGAATTACCTTCTAAATAATCTGTATCAGGATTATACGTATATGCTTTCCCAAAAATTAGCTTTTCTTTTTCGTAACATTCTAAAAACTTGTCCAATTTACTGTTTAATTTATACTTCTTATCCTTACTCTCAACCTCTAAATTCAAACTTAATCCTATAGGCTTTTTTCTATGAATATCAGAATATTTCATCTGAAGAGTTGCATTTAATTTTATTATATTTTGAAGTTTAATTTCATATCTCTCGAATATCTTCAATAATTTGGAATTATCTTGAACTTCAATAATTTTATTCTTTTTTTCAACTACATTTTTTTCAACTTCGAAAATTTTTATTGGCTCAGGAGGTTTTATATCTCCTTCAATCATGTCATAATGTGCTTTAAGCCCTAGAGCAACTATATGCTTACATATTTTATTATTTTCTGTGAAATAAGGGCAACTACAAATCGAATGAATTATTTTTTTAGTATCAGTGTACAATATAGTTTTATAATTTTCACCTCGACTACCAGTAATCTCTGCAGAAAATGCAAAAATATTTTTATCTACATCAGTTGAAGAGTTATATACTTTTAAATTTTTTATTTTATTACCTCTATAAATGCTGTCACCTCTATAGTAAATAACTGTTCCAGCTTTTCTTTCTAAACTTTTTAAAAAATCCACTCATTCCACTCCTAGCTTTTTTTTGATATTATACCATCACTCCATGTTTTTTCACAATAAAAAAATGATATACTAAAATTAAGTAAAAATTTTAATATAGGAGATTATATTTTAATTTTTTAAATAAGGAGTGATTAAATCTAATCTCTTCTAAAAGTAAAAATGATAATGCTCAAACTTCAGAAATTATTATTGCTTCTTTTATAACTTTTCAATATTTAGAAAATTTGATGTTACAATATCCTAAAATAAATTTTATTTATATTTCATGGTTACCTGAAGAAAAAATAAAAATAGAAACATATCAGAATTTTTCTTCATTAAACGTATAATTAAAATGAATTTGACGTACACATCTAAAATGTGTATAATATTAATGAGGTGAACAGACATGTCATATAACTCAAAAGACCTCATTCAACTATT
>JBOFLW010000232.1:0-1770 GCA_051658065.1 Cetobacterium sp. | reverse complement strand
AACTCTTCATTCAATATATTTTAAGTCCTAAGACTTTCTTACACCTTTTAACCATCTAAATGGTTTTGCCATTACTGGCATTTTGTTGTTTTCACAACTTCTGACTATTTTCTCTATTCGGTTGCTAATGTCCTTATTTTCTTTTCGTCTGTGATGTTTATCACTTACAAAAATTATAATATCATTTTTTCAAAATTAAGTCAACACTTTATTTTTTTTATTTTTTATTAATTAAATTTATCCTCTTCTTTTCTAATTAAATCGTGTAATTTTTTTTGCGTTTGCAAATATTTAGTTTTTCTTTTAATAACACTTTCTTTTGCCGTTATTATTATAGGTAATAAAAATCCTGCTACAATACCAGCTGAAAAACCATTGTTATATAAATTTAAACCACCGTGCACCACACCTATACTTTGAACTACAGCAATATGAAGCAATCCTGCTACAATACCCCAAATCGGTCCATAAACTCCTGCTATAGGAGCTAATGAAGTTCCGAATAATCCCGATAAAGCTAATGTAAATCCATCCGTTTCAGTTCCAAACTTCCCCAAAAATACACCTAATAAAATAGGAACGATATTTAATATAGTTTTTCCATATGCTGCAAATCCAACTATCGTAAGAATTCCAGCCAGTAAAGGACCATTCAAAGTTTGTCCTAATATAACTGGATAAGCAATTGCCACAAATCCCATTAAACCCATATTTATAAAAGTAAGACCATATCCATACTTATTTATAAAATCGCTTTTTAATCCTGTATCTTTCAATACACTTTTATATCCTAAAAACGATTTGTCATTTATATAATAACCTATTAAAATTAATATTATAAAAACTCCCATCAAAATCATTTTTAATTCAAAATCATATATAGTTGATATTATTCTTTGAGGCACAACAACAAATTGATACAATTTTAAAACAGATGCAATTACAGCTCCCAATATTCCACCTGTAAATCCTAAATTATATAAATTAAAGCCTTCATGAAATTGCAACATTTTTTTAGCCAAAGGTGTAACTATAAAACCTATTAAGATTCCCAGTACTATTGCATGAATATAAGCGTATTCACTAAAAGCATGAATATTAAAAGCTATTTCGCTTATAAAAGGTGCTAAAGCACTTGTAAAAGAAATAGTTACTAATATATCTTTAAAATCTATATGTTCATATTTAGAATATAAAATGCCACCTATATAAAATGGTAAAATATTAAGTATATTTTTTCCAAAGAAAGAAAATCCAAAAACAGTAAAAAAAGATGCTATAGCTAGTCCATTTAAAGGAGTACCTAAAATTCTCATCAAAGTATAATTAAAAAGAAATATTAAAAAAGCATTTAAAAATGTTGCTCCCATTCCACCTATAACTAAAAAATCTGTTATCAAAACCGTCGGAGAAGTTAATATCCTAACAAAACCTTCTAATATATTTTTTTTATCTTCTATTACAAAATATACGAATAACATTATTAAACACCCTATCATTACTTCTGATAAAAGCCAGATTTTTTTATTTCTATCGTTTTTAAAATTATCCAATTCGCACCACCTTTTTTATTTTTTTGCATATATAGAATATTAATCTTTTTTTAGAAAAAAATCAATATATATAAAATTACAAAAAATAAAAAATAGCAGCTCACAAAAATGACGTGAGCTGCTTTTCTTTTCCCTTCATAACGTTGTATAATATCATCATGAATAAAAATACTAAACCTTTAAAATATATTTTTGAAAATCACTTCCATCAAACTTG
>JBOFLW010000231.1:0-3056 GCA_051658065.1 Cetobacterium sp. | reverse complement strand
TCTGCGAATTTTCCTAACCCATCCATTACATTTATTAACTTCTTCTTTAATATATTTAATGCTTCTTTTATTTGAATTAAATCTGTATTGTCTCCTACATAAGCACTTGTAGCTCCTAAATGTATTATAGGCATAGCTTTAGGTGCTACTGTTCCAAATGTGTGAACATGAGCCATTACATCGTGTCTGAATTTTTTTTCCATCTGATCTGCTAAATCATAATCAATATTTTCTATGTTAGCTTTCATTTCTGCTAACTGCTCATCTGTTATGTCTAAACCTAGCTCTTTTTCAGTTTCAGCTAAAACATACCATAGCTTTCTCCAAGTAGAAAATTTAAATTTTGGTGAAAATACTTCTAGCATCTCCTTTGAGCTATATCTTTCTGCTAAAGGGTTCGAATAAATCTCTCTGTTCATTATTAATTTTCCTCCTAAATATATATTAATTTCTTTCTAGCGACATTAAAATGGCTGTTTCTCCATTTGAATAATAGTTTTTTCTTTGTCCTACTTTTATAAAACCATTTTTTATATAAAATTTTATAGCTATATCATTACTCTCTCTTACTTCTAAAAATAGATTTTGTTTATAATTTTGAAGATAAAAAGAAATTAACTTTTCTCCAATTTTATTTTTTCTATAATCACTTTTAACTCCTATTTTCATTATCTCATAAAAATCGTAAGAGTCATGTAAAATTAAGTAACCTTTTACATCTTCATCAAAAATTAGTATTTTATATTCGTTTAAATTTGCCATATCTTCCAACATCTTTAGTGAATAAAAACTTTCTGGAAAAATATTCTTTTCTAAATTGGCTAAAGTTTTAAGTAAATCTCTATTTTTTAAATCAATTTGATATACTTTCATTTACTTCAATAATCCTATTCTATTCAAAGGCCAGAATCTAACTACTGCTTTCCCCTTTATTCTGCTATCTTTTACAAATCCCCACATCCTAGAATCATAACTTCCTGTTGTGTTATCTCCTAAAGCTAAGTAATAATCCTGATCTAATGTCGTTTCCACTGTTTCACCCTTTAATAATCTATTTAAAATATTTTCATCATGAATAAAATCTAAAATCATCCCTGTAGAAATCCCATTTACTAAAAATTTAACATCTGGTAAAAGCTGAGATACATAAGCACTGTTTTCTTTTAATAAATTTTGAACTTTTGCTATATCTATATTATCTCTCTCAAAAGATACATTATAATTTTGACCTGGTATTATTTTTATATTGTCTCCTTTTTTAGGAACAATCCACTCTTTAGAAGATAATTCTCCTAGAGGTGCATAATATCTATCCGATATTTTTTGACCATTTATAAATAGTTTATCATATTTTATTTGAACTTTTTCTCCTGGTAAAGCCATCAATCTTTTAGTATATAAAACTTTATCTTCTATAGGCTCTTTAAAAACAATTATATCTTCTCTTTCTGGTGCCTTAAAATTATATATTACCATATTTCCAAACAATCTATCTTTTGGAACTATCGTTGGAATCATTGACCCTGTTGGAACTAAAAAGTTTCCGATATAAAACTTTTGAATAATTAAAACTAAAATTAAAGCACTTCCTAAACTTTCTATTAATTTAATTATTTTTCTTAAAAATTTTTCTGATGTTTTACCTTCTAAGTTAAATTTATTTACAAGTTTATCTTCAAGTATAGTTCTTTTTTTATCTATTAAAGCTACTATTTTTTTTTCTTTTACAAATATGTAAATAAAAAATGCTGTTAAAATTACATAAAAAATCATATTTAAAATTATACTTTCTCTACCCATAATCCCACTCCCTAACTCATTTTAAGTATATTTTAACACAAAAAAAAGAAAAAAGCTAAGGAATTGTTCTTCCTTAGCTTTAGAAATATTACTTTCTGATTTCTTTGATTCTTGCTTTCTTTCCAGAAAGTTCTCTTAAGTAATAAAGCTTTGATCTTCTTACTTTTCCTATCTTTAAAACATCGATTTTATCGATCATTGGTGAGTTCATAGGGATTATTCTCTCTACTCCGATTCCACCAGTTACTTTTCTAATTGTGAAAGTCTTAGCGATTCCTCCACCATTAACTCTGATTACTACACCTTCGAATAACTGTATTCTTTCTTTGTTACCCTCTACAACTTTGTAGTGAACAGTGATAGTATCTCCAGCTTTGAATGCTGGAATGTCGTTTCTTAAGTAGTCTTGCTCTACTAATTGAATTAATTTTTCTTTCATTTTAGCCTCCATGAATATTCATTTAATATTAATTATATATTCCATTAAAGCGGAATATTCGATTTAATAACTATATAAGTGTATCATAAAATCTTTTATTTGTCAATTTAGAAGATTAAAATTTGAAGTTAAAGTTTAATAAAGGTAATACATCAAATATCTCACTATTATCTGCTATATTAACTAATCCAATTTGTAATCCTTCTAAATTTTCTGCCATATTAAATAATCCCAACTGTAATCCTCTAATTTTTTCTGCTTTATTAAATAATCCGATTTGAGCCCCTAAACCAGTATTTGTAAAGTTTACTCCACCCAACTGAACTCCTTTTGTATTTCTTTCTACCATATTTACTAAACCAGCTTGAACTCCAGTCATATTTCCACCAACATTATTAAATGTAAGAGGTATAAACCATCCCAATCTAGCTCCTTCGAAATCTCCTTCTGTTCTATCATAAAAAGATCCTACTGAAAGACCTTTAAAATTTTGTTTTTTATTCGCTATTATATTTATATCTACACCCTCAACATTTCTATTTTCTGTGTATATTAAGCCTACTCTTATTCCGTTTACATCTGATTGTGGACTTTTTAATTGCTTCGGTGATAAAAATCCTGCTTCAAAACTTTCAGCTCCAAATGAAGCTAATGACAATCCTAGTAATCCCATTAGTAATGTTTTTTTCATTATTTTTCTCCCTTTTCTTACTTTTTACAAAAAATAAAAAAATGGCGCTTCTTGCTGGGCTCGAACCAGCGACAACACGATTAACAGTCGTGTGCTCTACCAACTGAGCTAAAGAAGCACTTTTTT
>JBOFLW010000230.1:0-1477 GCA_051658065.1 Cetobacterium sp. | reverse complement strand
TTAAAGTTAAACCAGTAACTCCATCCTTTCTTGAAGCCTCTTCATATAATTTTCTGAATTGCTTCTCCATTACATTGTATATAAATTTAGCTTTTTGCTTTTCGTTTAACTGAATTGCATACTCTGTAGGCTTTTTGTTAGCATTTGGTCTTGGTCCTCTATTAGAAGATTTATTTACTCCTAAGATAACTGGATCAATTCCAAGAGCTCTACATTTCTTTAAAACAGGTTGTCTATTTCTTGCCATCTCTTTATTTTTCCTCCTTACACTTAATAAATACTACGATAATGAGCTCAGAAAGTGTTATTACACTCTTCTTCTTTTTGGTGGTCTACATCCGTTATGTGGAACTGGAGTTACGTCAGTTATTTTTGTAACCTCTAATCCAGCTGCTTGTAAAGATCTGATACAAGCTTCTCTACCTGATCCAGGTCCTTTCACTTTAACTTCAACCTTTTTCATTCCGTTTTCCATTGCGATGTGAGCTGCTTGCTCTGCTGCGATTTGAGCCGCGAATGGAGTTCCTTTTTTAGTTCCTTTGAAACCAGAAGTTCCTCCTGATTTCCAGCTTACTACTTTACCTTCTACATCAGTAATTGCTACTATTGTATTGTTGAAAGTTGAGTGTATATGAGCTACTCCGTTAGGAATATTTTTCAGTTTCTTCTTGATTTTAGCTACTTTTTTCTTAGCCATTTTAAGCTACCTCCTTACGATAAAATTCCGTTCTTTAACTACTACTATAATTAGCTTAAAACTATCTCTTTATAGGTTTTTTAGGTCCTTTTCTAGTTCTTGCATTTGTCTTTGACTTTTGTCCTCTTACAGGTAAGTTCATCTTATGTCTTGAACCTCTGTAACATCTGATATCCATAAGTCTCTTTATTGCAAGTCTGATCTCTTTTCTAAGATCTCCCTCTACCTTGATAGTTTCAACAATGGCTCTGATTTTATTTAACTCTTCTTCAGTTAAATCTTTTACTCTAGTGTCAAAGTTTACTCCCGCTTCTGTTAATACTTTTTGTGAAGTTGGTTTTCCAATTCCATAAACATAAGTTAAAGAAATCTCTATTCTTTTGTTTCTAGGAATATCTACTCCTGCGATTCTAGCCAAAATTTTTCCTCCTCTTCCGAAAATTTTATATATCCGTCAGTATATAAACCGACTAAGACTTTCTTCGGTATGCCTCTCTCGAGTACTAGCTCTACAGCCTAACATACCTTTACAGTACTTCCCATGTCAGTACTAGTTTGCAAAACTTTTCAAGTTATCCTTGTACTTGTTTGTGCTTAGGATTTTCACAGATAACTCTGATCTTTCCGTGTCTCTTGATAACTTTACATTTGTCACAAATAGGCTTAATTGATACTCTTACTTTCACTTAATTACCTCCTCTCGTGATCATAACTTTACTTTTTTCTGTATACTATTCTTCCCCTAGATAAATCATAAGGAGAAATTTGTACCGTTACTTT
>JBOFLW010000229.1:0-1112 GCA_051658065.1 Cetobacterium sp. | reverse complement strand
CCCTCCATTTTAGGGTTTTTAGGATCTATATTCATCTCTGAAAAATATAATGCTGTAACTATATCCGCGGCTGATAATGATCCTCCTGGATGTCCTGATTTTGATTTGCATATCATTTGAACAATGTCTTTTCTTATTTTAGTAGCTTGTTCTACTAAAAAATTAATATCTCTCATTTTTTCTCCTCTCAATCCTTTATTTAGTTAATTATATTAGAAAGTAACTTCTTTTGTCAAGTTAAGGTACGGGATTTATCAAAATTTCTATGTACTAAAACAGTATTTTTATTTTTTCAAAAATTAAGTGTACAACAAATCCGATAGAATAACTTATTTCATCATACTTTATAGCACTCAATAGTACTGCTAATGTTGAAAAAAAACTAAAAGGTCTATAAAATTTTTCCTCTTTTTTCTTATTTTTAAAAATAGTGTACACTCCTAAAATTGTTAATACCAATACTTCTAAAGATGTTTTTGAATATTTTATTGCTAAAAATATACAATAAATACATGTTGAAAAAATAAATCCTTTGCTTCCTTTTACTCCAAGTCCAACTCTGCAGTAAGGTAAATAAATTAATGCACCTCTTGACCACCCTTTTGGAAAAAAATCAAAAATCATGTGTAACCCTATAGCTAATGCAAATCCCATAATAGAGAATCTAAATATCTCTACATTTTTTTGAGTATTATAAAAATAAATCATTACCCATAAAATTACAGGACTATGAGTTAAAATATTTCTGTGTTTTATCTTCATTTTAAAATCCCAGTCTGGAAATTTTATTCCTATTAAAAATGACATCCATACTAGTAATAAACCTATAAAACTTATCGATTCAAAACTATTTAAAATTTTTGTAAAATCTACTGTCATAATTTTTCCTTTCATTTTTTTATATTATAACATATTTTTATAAATCAAAATACAAAAAAAGAGCTAAGTTAACTTAGCTCTTTTATATTTATCATTAAGTAAGATTACTTAGTAATTTCTGCTACAACTCCAGAAGCTACTGTTCTTCCTCCCTCTCTTATTGCGAATCTTAATCCTGGTTCCATTGCGATTGCATGAATTAACTCTACTGTCATTTCTATGTTATCTCCTGG